>JAYVBS010000056.1:0-4153 GCA_043750315.1 Chitinophagaceae bacterium | reverse complement strand
TATGTTGCAAAATCCAATTTTCTGGGTCAGTAATTTTTGTAATATCTTCTGCAACTAAATCAATAATCACACCCTGACCTGCAAAAGAAAATAATGGTTTTAAAACATAATTTTCTAAATCTAATGGAATCGATTTTAGTTCATTTAAAAAATAGGTTTTAGGAACATAAGGATGATGAATAAATGGCAAAGTGTATTTACTAAGTCTATAAAACCAATTTGGATGAGGCAACCATTCTACATTTAAATTTTTAAACAAAATTTTACCTTTTTCTTGCATTTCCTGAGATTGCTGTTGCAAGTCATCAAAAATAATTCTGTTATAAATTCTATGAATTGGAGTCTTAACTCCATCCTTCATATAAAAT
Organism: Chitinophagaceae bacterium; assembly: GCA_043750315.1. Classification (GTDB taxonomy): domain Bacteria; phylum Bacteroidota; class Bacteroidia; order Chitinophagales; family Chitinophagaceae; genus CAIVPM01. The sequence goes on along the minus strand of JAYVBS010000056.1, from coordinate 3,785 downwards.
AAATTATTATGCTCTTCAATAATTTCTGAAAGACAAACTGGCTGTATTCCAACTAAACTTTGTGTATTATAAAAGTCAATTCTTGTTTTTTGTTCCTGTGGCAAAATTTCTAATAACACTACATTTTCTGGTGCATGATTTCCTAAAATAATTTTACGAAATTTTTCAAGATAAGTGTTACTTTCAATACCATTTAGAAAGACAGAAAAATTATCTGGAATTTCAAAAATTTCTTTCATGCTTTTATCTTGAAAATATTGAAAGGCAAATAATGTAGGGAAGCCTTGCATTTCAATAAGCTGAGGCTCTAATTCTCCTTGTTCATTTTTACAAACACCAAAATCAAAAACAATAAACTCACACTTATTATTTTCATTAGGCACTTTTAAATTTTTTGGAATAGCATTTTCAGATTTTGAAATAAAATCTGGAGAAACGATAATATCAACAATACTTTCACATGTATCTAAAATTTTATTAGTAAAAATTTTGTCTGCAAAAACTGGCGTTTCAGCAACTTTAAAAACTAAAGCATTTTCTGCAATATCACTTTCTAATGATACTACATATTTATCATATTTTTCTCTTGTGAAGTTGCTATTGTATTTCTTTCTCAATTTTTCAATCATAAATAAATGCTTAATCTTTCCATAAATATGGAAATAAAATAATTGCTAATGCAATAACCATACAGTTTAAAAGTATTAATAAACTTGTCATTTGACAAAATCCTTCTTGAATAACACTACTAAAAGCAACTGTAGAAATTTTCATCAATAATAAAAGTTGAGGAATAATTATTGGCAACCCCATAATTGCCATTAATGAAGCTTGTTGTTTTGCTTTAGCTGCAATCGCAGCTAAAAATGTAAACAATAAACTTAAACCTACACCTCCTAAAAATGTAATAAAAACAAACTTGTATAAATGGGCAAATGGATTTTCTAGAAAGATGATAAAAACTACTAATGATAATACTGACATAATCATCATTAATACTGCGTTGTAAAATAGTTTTGCTAAAATAAATTCTCTTGCACCAACTATTGAATAATAATAAATCATTCTATTATGATTCTCAGCCAAAAAACTTTTGGCAACAGCATTAATACAAACAAATAATTGTACAATCCAGAATAAACCATTCCAAACAGCTTCTTCAGGTTGACCCATTGCTAAATACACCACTAATGTTGTACTAATTACATACAAAATAATTCCATAAATAGTATATTGATTTCTTGTTTCTAACAATAAATCTTTTTTAATTAAAGTTTTTATTTGACTGATGTTTATTGAAAACATGAAGCGAAATTAGGATAACATAGAATTATAATTTAATTTACTTCGGCATAAGTTGAAATATGATAAACAAAAATCATTTCTTTAATTTTGTTCAAAATTTAAAAAATGAGTAAACAAGCATATATTTTTCCTGGACAAGGTTCACAGTTTGTTGGAATGGGAAAAGAATTATTTGATAAAAATGATTCAGCAAAAAAACTTTTTAATAAGGCCAATGAAATTTTAGGATTTGATATAGCAAAAATTATATTTGAAGGAACTTTAGAAGATTTAAAAGAAACCAAAGTAACACAACCTGCCGTTTTTTTACATTCAGTAATAGCTTTTAAAACAAAAGAAAATTTACACCCTGATATGGTTGCAGGACATTCTTTAGGAGAATTTTCTGCTTTAGTTGCTAATCATGTTTTAAGTTTTGAAAGTGCCTTAAAATTAGTAAAAATTAGAGCACAAGCCATGCAAAAAGCATGTGAAACAACTCCGAGTACAATGGCAGCTATTTTAGCACTAGCTGATGATAAAGTAGAAGAGATTTGTAAAGAAATTCAAACTATAGATAATGAAATTGTTGTTGCTGCAAACTATAACTGCCCTGGCCAATTAGTAATTAGTGGTTCATTAAAAGGAATTGAAATTGCTTGTGAAAAAATGAAAGCAGCTGGTGCCAAAAGAGCTTTGGTTTTACCTGTTGGTGGTGCATTTCATTCACCTTTTATGTTGCCAGCAAAAGAAGTTTTAGCTGCAGCCATTGAAGCAACAAACTTTAATAATCCATCTTGTCCTATTTATCAAAATGTAGTTGCTAAAGCTGTTATTAATCCTAAAGAAATAAAACAAAATTTAATTGCACAATTAACTGGTGCTGTAAAATGGACTCAATCTGTTGAAGCCATGCATAAAGACGGAGCAACTCACTTTGTTGAAGTTGGCCCTGGCAAAGTATTACAAGGCTTAGTACAAAAAATTGTAAAGGATATAACTGTTGAGGGGATTAGTTAGTATTTTTTAAAGAACAATATTTTAAGTAAAGAATAAGTAACTTAAAAGAATAGCAGTAATGATTCCTACCAAATCAGCTAAAAGCATTGCAGTTATTGAGTATCGAACATTTTTAACTGCAATTGAACCATAATAAATTGCAATGATATAAAATGTAGTATCGCTACATCCTTGCATTACACTACTCAATCTTCCAGGAAAAGAATCAACACCATAAGTTCTAATTGTATCCACCATCATACCACGAGCTCCACTCCCACTTAATGGTCTAACTAAAGCTGTTGGCAGTGCTTCTACAAATCGAGTATCAAAACCCATCAAAACAAAAATATTTTTCATTCCTAAAATAATAACATCAAATGTTCCACTTGTTCTAAGCATACTAATTGCTACTAACATACCAACCAAATAAGGAATAATTTTAATTGCAGTATTAAATCCTTCTTTAGCCCCTTCAACAAAAGAATCAAAGACATCAATTTTTTTATAAATTCCACCTAAAACAATTAATAAAATAATCACCAATAAAATTCCATTTCCTAAAGAACTGGAAAAACTATCCATGCTATCTTTGCTAAGTTTGTGAACATATAAAACCAATGCCAAAATAATAGCACTTATTCCCATTACCCAAGCTAAAATTGCTGGTTGTAAAAGATTAATTTTTTGTTTTATAGAAACTATAATCATAGCTGCCACAGTTGCAACAAAAGTGGTAATTAAACAAGGAATAAAAATATCTGTAGCATTTGCAGCTCCCATTTTACTCCTAATTGCTATAATGCTTACAGGTATTAAGGTTAAGCCTGCTGCATGAAGGCTTAAAAACATAATTTGAGCATTTGATGCTATATCCTTATTTGGATTCAATTCTTGTAAACTTTGCATCGCTTTTATACCAAAAGGTGTAGCTGCATTATCCAAGTTCAAAAGGTTGGCAGAATAATTTAACATCATATGCCCAAAAGCGGGGTGGTCTTTTGGAATTTCTGGAAAAAGTTTCGAAAAGAATGGCCTAATTATTCTCGATAAAAACCTAATTCCACCTGCTTTTTCTGCAATACTCATTAAGCCCATAAATAAAGCCATAATGCCAATTAATCCAATACAAATATCTACTGCATCTCTACAAGTTGTAAGAATTCCATTTGCCTGCTGTTCTTTACAAACAATAAACTCATTTGCATTTAGTTTGTAATATTTATCATTACCTAATTTATATTCACTTTTATTTATTAATTCTAAAGCAATATTTTTTGGAACTGCTGTACTATCAATTGCTCTAGAATATAAGGTATCACCTTGTTTGCCTATAACTAATTGAGAAAATATTTTTGAATTATTACCAAGTAAAAATTGAAACCCAGCAACAAAAATTGCAATAATTATAAAAGCACTCCAAATTCGGCTTAATGCCATATGATGATTTTATGATTTGAAGTTTAAAGTTAAAAGTTTAAACTGTTTTACAAAATAAAAAA
>JAYVBS010000055.1:0-4165 GCA_043750315.1 Chitinophagaceae bacterium | reverse complement strand
TTTAAAACTTCTTACATTTATTTTATCTGTTTTAATTTTTCCTTTTGCATCTGCATAATCGTAGTTTTCTTTTTCATCACTGAGCATGATGTAAAAACGCATTTTTAATTTTTGAGCATCTTGTAAGGCTTTTATTTTTTCTACATTTTTATAATTCATTCCACAATCGTCGATTGTTGTTAATCCAAAAGCAAAACAATTGGCTTGTGCTTGCAATAAATTTTTTTGAAATTGTTCTAGAGTAGTTTCAGGAATTTTTGCAGTTACTAAATCAACTGCATTATCTATCAATAAACCTGTAAGTTTTCCATTTTTTACTACAACATCACCACCAACCATTTTATTTCCTGCTTTAATATTTGCTAATTCTAAAGCTTTGTTATTTACCATTACAGCATGACCATCAACTCTTGTTAACATTACAGGCTGGTCTGGAAAAAGCACATTTAATTTTTCATTGCTTGCAAAGTCTTTAGTTGGCCAATTGTTTTGATCCCATCCTCTGCCTAATAACCATCCTTCTTTATGTTGTGTACTAAAAGTTTTTACAATATCTACAACTTCATCCCAACTTTTTGTTCCAAGTAAATTGGCTCTTTGTAAAGATTCTGCATATCCTATAAAATGTGCATGAGCATCTATAAATCCTGGATAAATAAATTTCCCTTCGGCATTAATTTTTTCTTTTGCATTATACTTTGCTTCAAGTACATTGCTAAAGCCAGTTTCAACAATTATCCCATCTTTTATTGCCATTGCTTCTGTAATTGAAAAACTTGAATCAATAGTATAAATTGTAGCATTAAAAACTAATGTATCTATTTGTTGTTTTGATGAACAAGCAGAAAAAATTAAACTTATAATGCTAAAAGTGAAAATTGATTTTATAAATTTCATAAAAAAAATATTTAAAGAATTGCAAAGTAAAGTTTAATTGGGTAACTCACTATAGTCTACTTGATGAATGATATGTTCAACATTTCTATCATATCTGGAGTTGTTGACATCTCTACTTATTGTAAAAGCTTGCATTTCATTTTCATCAAATGGTTGAATGAGTTTTTTAATTTCTGAAATATTTAAACTATCATCTAACCATTTTTTTTCATCATCTTCATGTAGAATTAAAGGCATTCTTTTTTTTAGATTATGAATTTTCTCCATCAAAGGGTTTGCAGGTGTTGTAATAATTGAGAAAGTGTTTTTTATTTCTCCAGTTAATTTATCTATCCAAACATCATAAATACATCCTAAAGAAAATATTTCTTTATTCTTGAGTTGAATGAGATAAGGATATTTTGTTTTATGATAATCTCGCCATTCATAAAAACCATTTATTGGTAATAAACATCTTTGCGAGAAAATTGCTTTTTTAAAAGATGATTTTTCGAATATTGTTTCTTCTAGTGAGTATAAAATTTACTGACCTATTTGTTGTTTTACATTATTTCTATGTGGCCTTATTCGATTGTAATAGTTTGAGTTTTGTAGTAGCTAAACATTTTTTTCAAACCATCCAAAAGTTCCTACGCACAAATAATTTGCTTTACTAAATCCTAATTGCTTTAATAACTCTGCACCTTGTGCTGATCTGCCACCACCTTTGCCACAGGCAGTAATTATAATTGCCTATTTTGATAAATTACCTGAACGAATTTTTAATTCACTCAAAGGAATATTGATTGCACCAGGGATATGTTTTTCAGAAAATTCTTCCAGACTTCTTACATCAATGATGGTAAACTGGTTAGGCGATGATTGCTTCATCAACTGTTGAAGATCGCAAGTGCAAAGCACTCTTGTATTTTTTGTTCAAGCATGTTGTTTATGTTTATTCCGTATCCAATCCCATATTTTCAAAGAGTCCTCAGTTTTGCATTTCATTCTGTATTGGATGATGAATGCAGAAACTAGGGTAAGTAAACCAATGAAGATGATAGCTGCATTGATGCTTATTAGGTCTGCTATTATTCCAGTAAGTATTGCCCCAATGGCATAACCTAAATCTCTCCACAAACGAAAGATGCCGATACTTTTAGCCCTATCTTGAGGATTTACATTTTGTGCAACTGTTGCTAGAAATGTTGGATACACCATTGCAGTACCCCATCCTAAAATGGAGGAGAGAATAATAAAATGTAACATAGTATTTGCCCAAACCAAAACAATCAAAGCAATGGCTTGTAAAAACATACCAACGAAAAGCATATCTTTTTTACAAAACTTATCAGCCATACTTCCGGTAAATAATTGACCCATGCCCCACACAGCAGGATAAATGGCGGTAACAATGCCGATTTCTCCAATGGTAAATCCTTTTGTTGCCAATAAGATTGGAAAAATACCCCAAGCCATACCATCATTGAGATTATTGATTAAACCTGCCTGAGTTACCGAACCTAAGTTTTTATTTTTCCAGGTAGTATCCCAAAATATATTTTTTAACCGTGGGATTATATTGCTGATTGTTTCTTTTGCTACGTGATGCCTGGTATCCTTTATAAAAAAGATACTTCCAACTAATCCTAAAAAAACTAAACCAATCCCCAAATAAAAAGGATAAGGTCTTAAACCGTATTCACTGGCAATCCACCCAGTTAAAAATGCAACGATGGCAACAGCAATGTATCCTGCAAATTCATTTAACCCCATTGCGAAGCCTCTTTGCTTTTCACCAACCAAATCAATTTTCATTACAACTGTACTGCTCCATGTTAAGCCCTGGTTGATTCCCAGAAGCACATTTGCTGCTATTATCCAGTTCCAACTGGGAGCAAACATCAACATGAATGGAATAGGAATACCAATGATCCAGCCTGCAACTAATAAGTTTTTTCTGCCGAATTTGTTTGCTAATGTACCTGTGTAATAATTGGTAACTGCTTTTACAATTCCAAATACAATGATGAAAGAAAGAATAGCTGTTTTAGCTGCAATATGAAATTCAACATCTGCTATACGTGGTAATATACTTCGCTCCAAACCAACCATGCCACCTACAAAGGCATTGATGATAACAAGTAAAGTAAACTGTTGCCAGTTTTCTTTCAATCCTAAATGCACCTGTTTAGTCATAATCAAAGTAATATGTTAGAATGTTAATACCTTATCACTGTCTATTACCCAATTGGTAAGCTCTGCAAGATTGCTGAGTTCTGCACCTTCAACTAATGGTAAATTTTTCAAACCTCTTGCTTCGGCACAGCTTCCGCAAATTTTTACTTTAGCCCCTTTATTTAACGATAGCTTCAACATTCGTTCAATATTGTAATAACCATTGGGAGTAGTTTGATTGGCAATAGCACAATTGGCAGCATCTGCCATCAGAAAAATTCTTTCTTCAGTTTCAGCGTGTTCTTTATTTAACTGATTAGCTATTCGTAAAGCATTGTATGCTTTTTCGCTTCCATAAGGAGCATCGTTGATAATAAATAAAATTTTCATTGCTTTTATTTTTTTAGAGAGTTACTAATCTTATTGTTCGCCGGGTCTCTTTAAAACAAGCTGGTTAAACCTTACTGTTACTTTTTCTTCTCCAGGAAGAAGATTGGTTATGTTATACTCATCTAGGTTAATAACAAAATCTCCTGACAAAATGCAACTTGCATTTCCTCTTGGAAAATGTTCCAGTACAGAGATGAAACTAAATGACCTGTTTACTCCATTAAGAAACAACATGCCCTCTGTTGCAAACTTTTGTTTGGGATGGCTTTTGGTTTGAACAAAAGCAATCTTCATTTTACCTGTAAAAGTCAATTCAAGACCTTCCAGCTTCTGCAGAAGTTCATCAAAGAATCATTTTCTGTAAGAAGAGTGGGAACCACCAGCAGCAGGTGCATTTCTGCTCTGTCATAATTCAAATGCATATTCAGCCGGTTGCTTACCGCTACTATACTTGTGCCTTTGTACTTTCCACTTGCCAGTAATGTTCCAGATTGTGTTTGATACACTTGTGCGGCTGATAAAGTTCCTAAGCACAGAAACCATATAACAATTAAACCTGTACGCATGTTTTACATCTTTTGTTGTAAAAAAAGATTTAGAAGTTTAAAAATGGAATATTGATTCAACATGTAAGCCGTTGGTGTGGACACCAACGGCGGCCCACCGACGACTTTCAGCCACATAGGAAATTAACAGAATCATTTTTAAACAGCTTCTAAGG
>JAYVBS010000054.1:0-9697 GCA_043750315.1 Chitinophagaceae bacterium | reverse complement strand
GCTCTTTCAAACCCAGGTAAAAAAGCATTTGCAGGTGTAACACTCCATTCTCGAAATGTTCGAAACGAGAAAATGAGTAATCTACGTAAAACCATTAGCAGAAGATTGGTTGAAGCAAAAAACACCACTGCAATGCTTACTACTTTTAATGAAGTAGATATGGGAGCTATAATGGAAGTTCGTTCAAAGTATAAAGAAAAATTCAAGGAAGCACATCAAGTGAATTTAGGATTCATGAGTTTTTTTGCTAAGGCATGTGCTATTGCTTTAAGTGAATGGCCTGCAGTAAATGCATATTTAGAAGGTGATGAAATTATTTATCACGATTATGCAGATATTAGTATTGCTGTATCTACTCCAAGAGGATTAACAGTTCCTGTTATGAGAAATGTAGAAAGTATGAGTATGGCTGATGTTGAAAGAACTGTAAGTGAGTTGGCTGCAAAGGCAAGAGATAGTAAACTTTCTGCACAAGATTTAACTGGAGGAACTTTTACTATTACTAATGGTGGTGTTTTTGGAAGTTTAATGAGTACACCAATCATTAATATTCCCCAAAGTGCTATTTTAGGCATGCATAAAATTCAAGATAGACCCATGGCATTTAATGGAAAAGTTGAAATAAGACCAATGATGTATTTAGCCCTAAGCTACGATCATCGAGTTGTTGATGGACGAGAAAGTGTAGGTTTTTTAGTAAGAGTTAAAGACCTTTTAGAAAAACCAGAACTTTTATTAATGGGTAAAGATCCAGTTCAAACCTTATTAGAACTTTAGTATTTTATCATCATTTTCTGCCCAAATGAATTGCCAAAACACTCTAAGTGTGGCTGATACACATAAAATTTTCTTAAAATAAATTTTTATGAATCAAATTAGATTGTTACTTTGCTACACTAATAATCAAAATTCTGTAATTATGAGAAAATTATTCAATTCTCTTCTAACGCTTTCCGCTGTTTTAATTTCTGTTTCTGTATATGCCCAAAAAGGGATAACAGTTACTGGTAATGTAAAAACTGCAAAATCTGGTGAAGCAATTTCTGCTGTTTCAGTAACTGTTAAAGGCGGTTCTGCTGGTGCTTTTACTGATGACAAAGGAAATTTCTATTTTTCAACAACTCAAAAACCTCCATTTACTTTAGTGGTTTCTTCTGTAGGATATGGTAGTAAAGAAGTAATGTATTCTGGTACAAAAGTTTCTGTAGAACTTAATACAGTAGAAACATTAGGTCAAGAGATTGTTGTTTCAGCTACAAGAACACAAGAAAGAATTTTAGAAAGTCCTGTTTCTATTGAAAGAATGAACTCGGCTGCAATAAGAAATTCATTAGCACCAAACTACTATGATGCACTTGCAAATTTTAAAGGTGTTGATATGACAACATCTTCTATGAATTTCCGTACAATTAGTACAAGAGGTTTTAATGGTTCTGGTAATTTACGTTTCAATCAATTAGTTGATGGAATGGATAACCAAGCTCCTGGTTTAAACTTCTCTGTAGGAAGTATTGTTGGCCCAACTCAATTAGATGTTGATAATGTAGAGTTATTACAAGGGGCTTCTTCAGCTATTTATGGTTCAGGAGGTATGACAGGTACTTTACTTATGACTAGTAAAAATCCATTTAAATATCAAGGATTAAGCTTTCAAGTTAAAGCTGGTGCAAATCATATTGATGGAGCTCAAACAGCAGCATCTCCTTTTCATAACTGGGATGTAAGATGGGCTAAAAAAGTATCTGATAAATTTGCATTCAAAATTGGTGGTGAATTAACAAAAGGTAACGATTGGCAAGGAAACGATATAAGAAATTTATCAAGAAATAATGTATTTTCTTCTTTAAAAGGCGGAACAAGAGCTTCTGATCCAAATTATGATGGTGTAAATGTTTTTGGTGATGAAGCTAGTGCAAGTATGCATGCCTTTGCTCAAGTTGTAAGGGCTCAGGTTGGAGCATCACCTGCTGGTATGGGTTTTATTACTGCAGTTGATGGTGCAATTGCTGCAGGAGCTACTCCAGCAATGATTGCTGCTGGTACACCTGCACCTTTTCAACAATTTTTGCCTTTCTTAATCCCTACAAGCACATTAGGTAGTAATCCTTATAAAAACACATTTATAAGTGCAACTTCAGAAGGTGGGTTTGTTAGTAGAATGGGTTATGATGAAAAAGACTTGGTTGACTATAATAACTACAATGTTAAATTAAATGGGGCATTACATTATAAACTTACCAATAATACTGAAGTAATATTACAAGCGAATTATGGTATGGGTACTACTGTTTATACTGGTGCTGATAGATATGCAATTAAAAACTTACAATTGGGGCAGTATAAATTAGAAGTAAAATCTAAAAATTGGTTTTTACGTGCCTATACCACTCAAGAAAATTCTGGTGATGCATATACTGCAACAACTGCTGGTGTGGCAGTTAATGGTGCATGGAAAAGTAATGCTACATGGTTTCAACAATATACTGGTGTTTATGGAGCAGCATTCTTAGGTTTAACGGCATTACCTTCTTCAAATATTGCAGTAGCTCATGGTGCTGCAAGAGCAACAGCTGAAACTGGTAGATTCTTACCTGGTAGTAAACAATTTAACGATGCATTTAATGCTGCAATTAGTACTCCTGTAAGTAAAGGTGGTGCTAAATTTGATGATCAAACATCTTTAAGACATTATGAAGGTCAGTATAATTTTGCCGATGCTATTAAATTTGTTGATGTTATGGTTGGAGGACATTACAGATACTATGATTTAAGATCAAAAGGAACAATTTTTGCAGATACAGCAGGTACAATAAGAGTTGATGAAATGGGTGGTTATATTCAGTTGCAGAAGAAATTTTTAGATGATGTATTAAAAATTACAGTTTCTGGACGTTATGATAAAAGCCAAAATTTTGATGGAAGATTTACTCCAAGAGCTACATTAACAATAAAAGTTGCTGAGAATAATTATATCCGTGCTTCTTATCAACAAGCTTATCGTTTCCCATCTTTACAAGATCAATGGATTAATTTAAAAACACCTTCTTCAATCTTAATTGGTGGTTTACCAAACTTTAATACTCGTTATAATTTCTCTGGTAATCCTGTATATTCAGCTGAAAGTATTGTAGCATTTAGAAACTCAATTGCAGCTGGCACACCAAATGTTGCTTTATTAAAAACTCAAACATTTACAACTATAAAACCAGAAACATCAAATACAATAGAAGTTGGTTATAGAGGTGTATTAAGTAATAAATTATTAGTTGATGCTTATGTTTATTTTAGCACTTTCGAAAACTTTATTGGTCGTACTGCTGTAGGTCGTGGTCAAAGTACTAATCCTTTAATTGCTGTTCAAATGTTAGCTAGTCCTTTTGCTACAGATAATTATTCTTTTGTTACGAATGCAACTCAAAAATTAAAATCAAATGGCTGGGGAATTAGTGCAGAATACAAAATTTATAAAAATTATTTGTTAACTGCTAATGCTTCTGGAGATCAATTAACTGATGTTCCAAAAGGATTAATCACTTTCTACAATACGCCTAAATTAAGATATAATATTGGTTTAAGCAATCCAAGTGTTTGTGGAAATTGGGGTTTTGGAGCTAACTACAGATGGCAAGATACATTTTTATGGGAAGGAACTTTTGGTACAGGAGATGTACCTGCTTATGGTGCTGTTGATGCATTCTTAAGTTATAAATTTACTGATATTAAGAGTTTATTTAAAATTGGTGCTACCAATTTGTATAACAAATATTACAGAAGTGCATTTGGTAATCCTCAAATTGGTGGATTATACTATGCAAGTTTTGCATTTAATGTATTTTAGTTTAAATTAATTTTTAAGAATTCAAATCCCACGTTTTTAACGTGGGATTTTTTGTGATATTATATTTGTGCAGTGATACCAAAACAATTAATTGAAAGTTTACAAGATGTGATTGGATTCGATGAAGAAGCTTTTTTAGAATCACATCATCATCCCAAAACAATTACTTCCATTAGATTTAATAGTAAAAAAATAAATACGGTAAACATTGATGAGCTAAATAAAGAATATGAATTAAACATTGTTAAAAATGTGCCTTGGTGTAAAGAAGGGTTTTATTTAGGAAATAGGCCAAAATTTACTTTTGACCCTTTATTTCATGCAGGAGTATACTATGTGCAAGAAGCAAGTAGTATGTTTTTAAATCATATTGTTGAACAGTTATTCAAAAAAGAAGATGAAAAAGTTATATTAGATTTATGTGCTGCTCCAGGTGGTAAGTCAACTTTATTAGCCAATTTCTTTTCTAAAAGTCTTATTGTAAGTAATGAGGTAATAAAACAAAGAGTAAATGTATTAGCAGAAAATATAACCAAATGGGGCAATCACAACTGCATCGTTACAAATAATGATCCCAAAGGGTTTAAACAGCTTACTAACTTTTTTGATTTGATTGTTATTGATGCACCCTGCAGTGGCAGTGGTTTATTTAGAAAAGATTCAAAAGCCATTGACCAGTGGAGTGAACAGAATGTAAAACTTTGTAGCCAAAGGCAACAAAGAATTATTTCTGAGATTTCAAATTGTATTAAAGATGATGGAATATTAATTTACTCAACATGTTCTTACTCAAAAGAAGAAAATGAAGATGTTTTAGATTGGATGTTAAATGAATTTGAATGTAAAACAATTAAAATAACCTTTAATGAAAACTGGGGAATTGTAGAAACTTTGTCTGATCAAAATAAAGCATTTGGATATCGATTTTATCCTAATAAAGTTCAGGGTGAAGGTTTTTATATTGCTGCCATATCTTTCAAAAAGAAATTTGTGAAGCAAAAATTTAAAACTCAACTTTTTCTTCCAATATCGAAAAATGAAAATGAAATTATTCTAAAACATATTGAACACGAAAATGAACTGATTTTCTTTAAACATAACAATAATATAATTTGTTTTCCTTTAAGGTTTTATTATGAATTAGAGGTCATCGCAGCTTATATTTACATTAAGAAAGCAGGTGTTGAGTTAGGAATTATAAAGGGTAATGATTTAATTCCAGCACATGACCTAGCTATGAGTATGATTAAATTAAAAAATTTTAATAAAATTTCCGTTTCAATCGAATTTGTTCTACAATATTTGTCTAAAAAAACAGTTATTATAAATACAGAATTCAAAGGCTGGGCTCTAGTTTTATATAAAAGTGTGAATATTGGATGGATTAAAGTATTAGATAACAGAATAAACAACTATTATCCAGCTAACTGGCGAATTTTGAATACACCTAATTAAGAAAATGTCATGTTTAAAAAAATATTACTTGGTTTTTTGTTTTTGCCTGTTTTATTTTCAGGAGCACAATCAAATGTGTTAACTCACATTGTGAAGCCAGGTGAAAATATTACACAAATAGCTGGTTTATATAAAGTGAAGGCTAAGGACATCTATTCATTAAACAATCTAGAAATTAGTAGTAAAATAAAGGTTGGACAAAAATTGCTAGTTCCAATAGAAGGTTCTATAGTAAAAAATGAAAAGCCAGATATTAAACCTAGCACATCAATTAGTACAAATAAATCTTATCATATCATTGAATCGGGTGAAACTTTATATAAAATTGCAAAAGACAATAATGTTACTATTCAGCAATTACGAATTTGGAATAACTTAGAAAACGATAATATTAAATTGGGCAGTTTTATTTACTTCAACCAACAAAAATCCTTAAACCCAGAAACATCTTCAATTACAATGAAGAATAAACAGGAAGAAGTTATTTCTCAATCATTAAAAATTGGAACTGTTGTTGATGAAAATAAAGCCAAGCCTGTTAACCAAGAAATTGAAAAAAATCAATATCAAAAACCAGAAAAAGTTGCTGAAAAAATAGTAATAGGAACTGACATTTCTAATTTTAGTGTTTTTGAAAAAGATTACAAATCCACTAACAAATCTGTTATAGGTTTATGTGGAACTTTTAAAACTATTTCTGGCTGGAAGGATAATAAATATTATGCTTTAATGAATGATGCAGTAAATGGCAGTATTGTAAAGGTTAAATTAGACAATAAAGTAATTTATGCCAAAGTTTTAGGGCCACTACCAAATTCAAAATCAGATGTTAATTTAACTTTACGAATTAGTAATGCAGCTGCTGCTGTATTAGGTGTAAATTATGACTTATTCGAGGTAAAAGTTGAGCAATAACCTATAAATTTCCTCTTAAATCTTGTTCTCTTTCTAATGCCTCAAATAAGGCTTTAAAATTTCCTTTTCCAAAACTTTTTGCACCTTTTCTTTGAATAATTTCAAAAAATAAAGTTGGTCTATCTTGTAAAGGTTTTGTAAATATTTGTAATAAATAGCCTTCATTATCTCTATCAATTAAAATCCCTAATTCTTGTAAAGGTTGCAAGTCTTCATCAATCTTTCCGACTCTATCTAACACTGTTTTATAATAACTTTCAGGAATATTTAAAAACTCAACACCTCTTGCTTTTAAGTTTGTAACAGTATCAATAATATTATTAGTTGCAATAGCCACATGTTGCACACCTTCTCCATTATAAAAATCTAAATATTCTTCAACTTGTGATTTCTTTTTACCTTCTGCAGGCTCATTGATTGGAAATTTAACAAAACCATTTCCATTACTCATAACCTTACTCATTAATGCAGAATATTCAGTTGAAATATCTTTATCATCAAAACTTAAAATGTTTTTGAAGCCCATCACTTCTTCATAAAATTTTACCCAAATATTCATTTGGTTCCAGCCTACATTTCCCACACAATGGTCAACATATAACAATCCTGTTTCTGTTGGGTTATAATTAGATTTTAATGCAATAAACCCAGGCATAAAAACACCTGTATAATTTTTTCTTTCAATAAATAAATGAACAGTTTCGCCATAGGTATGTATACCACTAATTACAACTTCGCCAAACTCATCTTTTAGTGTTTCTGGCTCTTTAAAACTTCTACCTCCACGTTTAGTTGTTTGTTGCCAAGCATCAGTTGCATCATCTACTTTTAAAGCTAAAAACTTAACACCATCTCCATGTTTTACAATATGTTCTGCAATTGCATTATCTGCTCTTAGTGGCGTGCTTAAAATAAATGTTAATTTATTTTGACGAATTACATAACTAGCTTTTTCTTTATTGCCAGTTTCAGGGCCTGAATAAGCTAAAGTTTGAAATCCGAAAGCTGTTTTATAAAAATGTGCTGCTTGTTTTGCATTACCAACATAGAACTCAACATAGTCGGTTCCATTTAATGGTAAAAAGTCGGTATTATTATTTGAATTCATATTGATTTTGTTGTAAAATGATAAATAAAGAAAATATAAATCAATATCTCGAATCCATAGCCAAGCTAATCATTAATAGAAAGTAATTATCAAATTTCATAATGAACAACAAAGTTAATGATTTGAAAAAAACTGGCTAACTTATCTTAGCAAAAATTAATAACATGAAAGTTGGAATTTTAGGAGGTGGGCAGTTAGGAAGAATGTTATTACAAGCTGCTATTAATTATGATGTTGAAACTTATGTTTTAGAAAATGTAGATGATTGTCCTGCAGCTCATTTGTGTAATTATTTTATTAAAGGTGATATTAAAGATTTTGAAACGGTCTATCAATTTGGAAAAGATTTAGATGTTATTACTATAGAAATAGAATCAATAAATATCGATGCTCTAGAAAAACTTGAATCAAAAGGTATAAAAATAATACCATCAAGTTCTGCAATTAGAACAATAAAGAATAAAATCTCACAAAAACAATTTTTCTATCAGCACCAAATTCCAACATCCGATTTTATTGTAACTAAAAGTTTACAAGACCTAAAAGAAAATTTAAATTTTTTGCCGGCTGTACATAAAATTGCTGAAGGTGGTTATGATGGAAAAGGTGTTGTAGTTTTAAAAGATAAAACCAATTACAACAATGGTTTCAATCATCCAGCAGTTTTGGAAAAGCTAGTGATTATAAAAAAAGAAATTGCTGTTATAATAGCTGTTAGTCAGACAAAAGAAATTAAAACTTATCCAATAACAGAAATGATTTTCGATAACAAATTGAATTTGTTAGATTATCAAATTTCACCTGCTTCAGTTACCAATGATGTTAAAATTCATGCAGAAAATATTGCAAAAAAATTAGTAACAGCATTTGACACACCTGGAATTTTTGCTGTAGAAATGTTTGTTACTCATGATGATAAAATTTTAGTGAATGAAGTTGCTCCAAGGGTTCATAATAGTGGCCATCATACCATAGAAGCCAATTATTCTAGTCAATTCGATATGTTATGGAGAATTATACTTAATTATCCATTAGGTAATACCAATTCAATTTTACCTTCTGCTTTAATTAATCTTGTAGGCGAAGAAAAATTTAGTGGAATTGCAAAATATAATGGGCTAAATGAAATTTTAAAAATGAATAATGCTTTTGTACATTTATACGGAAAAAAACAAACCAAGCCTGGAAGAAAAATGGGTCATGTAACTTTGTTAAGTAATGATGTAGAAGAATTGATTTTATTGGCTCACGAGGTTAAATCAAAATTAAAAGTAGAAAGTTAAAACAAATTTTATGGCAAAAAAAAATCAACAATTAATAAGAGTTGGGATTGTAATGGGTAGTGATAGCGATCTTAAAATAATGCAAGCTGCTGCAGATATATTAAAAGATTTTGAAATTTCATTTGAAGTGACAGTGGTTTCTGCTCACAGAACTCCTAAACGGATGTTTGAATACGCATCTGCTGCTAAGGAAAGAGGTATTAAAGTAATTATTGCTGGTGCTGGTGGTGCTGCTCATTTACCAGGTATGATTGCTTCATTAACTTCTTTACCTGTAATTGGAGTACCTATAAAATCTAGTAATTCTATTGATGGATGGGATTCTATTTTATCTATTCTTCAAATGCCCAATGGTGTACCTGTTGCAACTGTAGCTTTGAATGCAGCAAAGAATGCTGGAATTTTAGCTGCACAAATTCTTGGAACTTTTGATGATACTGTTGCAAAAAAGTTACAGGCTTATAAATTAGAAATGGCAAAAGATGTAATGCAAAAAGTAAAAGGATTAAAGAAAGCTGGCTTACCAAATAATTTTGATAACTAATTTTCTGTAGTTATAATTGTGAACTCTTGTTCTAGTGAAAGGCTGGATTGTAATAAAATATTAAAAAATTCTTTGCCATACTTCGAATAATAAAAACTGAAGTTCTCAACTCTTTCCTGCAATTTATTAGATGGAAACAATTGTGCTTTTATTTTATTTATTTGAAGTTGTTGTTCAGTAAACTTTCTTTTTTCTGCTTTTAATAATTTTTTCTCTGCTGCTTCAATTTTATTAATGGTCTTTACTTCTATTGATTTTAAATGAACTAATAAAGTAGAGTCAATTTTACTAGCTTGATCTTTTAATGAATCAAAAATTTTATTTAATTTAATAATTTCATTTGAATAATTTAAAATTTGTTGACTGTTTTTTAAAACAAATTTATTTAACAAATCAGCTTCATTATTAAATAAATCATCAACTTCAAACCCTAATTTTTCAATGGTTGATTGTTGTTTTTGGTTTAAAAGCAAAAATGAATTTCTTAATACCAAAACTGGGTAATCAGTATTTACAGCTTGAAACACTTTTTTTAATTGCATCCAATATGCAAG
>JAYVBS010000053.1:0-9736 GCA_043750315.1 Chitinophagaceae bacterium | reverse complement strand
CAACAGCTTGATAATAAACATTGTTGTTTGCTGGATTTGTTAGTTCTTGGTATTGCAAACTGCTTCCATTAAAATACGCTCCTGATAAGGCTTTTGTGAGCCCTATATTGGCTCCAATACTTAATTTACTAGATGAATTTTGAACTATGATTTGAGATAAATTAAAATTGGTTTCCATCCAACCACCATGTATCCCAGATGAGTTTAAGTTTGGATTTGATAAATTAGATTTTAGAAACCCGTTTAAGGTATTTATACTATCGTGAAAAAAAAGTTCATTAGTTTTAAGTTGATTATAAGTTCTTCCTCGAAAAGAAAATCCAATGGACGTTTTCTCTTTTATTCGATATCTAAAACTTAATCCTTGTCCATCAAGAATACCATGAAAATATCTATTGAACTGACCATTATTTGGAGCATAAGAAGTATCGTAAATATTATTAAGATCATTTGAACTTAATGAAGTATTCTTGATATACCCAAAATTTTGATCCATCTTAAACTGTAAACCAATCAAAGAAGCATCCCACTTATAAAAACTATTTACCGGAGATGCAGGGTTAACATACATACTTGTAATTCCAGCAAAAGGAGAGCCATTCAAAGCATGATAACTTTGAGAGAAGCTTATTGTAGAAAAAACTGTGATTATCAATAAACAAACAATTGATTTACGATTGAAAACATCTAATCTATTAAGAATATCCATGAACATGAAATTATGAACAAAAAAAGTTTAATAAGGTTTAATCAGAAAATAAATTTTAACGATTACTTATAATTAGTTAATGATCAAATCTTTTGAAATAGTTAATTTACCTAAAGTTTTAGATTTTACTTCCTCTACACTAACTCCAGGAGCTGTTTCAATTAATAAAAATCCATCTTCAGTAATATTTAATACTGCTAAATCTGTAACAACTTTTCTTACACAGTTTACTCCTGTTAATGGTAAAGTACATTTTTCTAAGAGTTTACTTTCACCATTTGGATTCGTATGCAACATGGCTACAATAATATTTTTTGCACTTGCCACCAAATCCATAGCACCACCCATACCTTTTACCATTTTACCAGGAATTTTCCAATTTGCTATATCACCTGTTTCACTAACCTCCATTGCACCTAAAACAGTAAGGTCTATTTTACCGGCACGTATCATTCCAAAACTTTCAGCACTATCAAAAATAGCTGCTCCTTTTATAAGTGTTACAGTTTCCTTCCCAGCATTAATTAAGTCTGCATCAATTTCTGCTTCTGTTGGATATGGGCCCATGCCTAAAATTCCATTTTCACTTTGAAGAATTACAGTAATATCATTAGGAATATAATTAGCAACTAAAGTGGGTATGCCAATTCCTAAATTTACATACATACCATCTTTAAGTTCTTTTGCTATTCGTTTTGCAATTCCAAATTTATCTAAAGGCATATTTTTTTTTAAGATGATTATAATTGGGTTGTTCTTCTTTCAATCCTCTTTTCATAATTTTTACCTTCGAAAATTCTATGAACATAAACACCTGCAACATGAATTTCATCTGGATCTAATTCACCTGGTTCAACTAAATGTTCAACTTCAGCAATCGTTAAGTCTCCTGCTTTGGCCATTGAAGTTGAAAAATTTCTTGTTGTTTTTCTAAAAACTAAATTACCCATTTTATCTCCTTTCCAAGCTTTTACAAATGCGAAATTTGCATGTAAAGCATACTCCATTAAATGCATTTTTCCGTTAAACTCTTTAACTTCTTTACCAATTGCAATTTCAGTTCCATAACCTGCAGGTGTATAAAAAGCTGGGATTCCCATACCTGCCATTTGAATTCGAGTTGCTAATGTGCCTTGTGGAATTAAATCAACTTCTAATTCACCTTGTAAAAGTTGACGTTCAAATTCAGCATTTTCACCAACATAACTACTGATCATTTTTTTAATTTGTCGAGTTTTTAAAAGCAAGCCTAAACCAAAATCGTCTATACCTGCATTATTCGAGATACAAGTTAAATTATTAACTCCTTTTTTTACTAAAGCTGAAATCAAATTTTCTGGTATGCCATTTAAACCAAATCCCCCAACCATTATGGTATTGCCATTGGCAACATCATAAATAGCATCATCTGCATTTAAGAATGTTTTATTCATAATTATAAACTTATCATTGCTTTTTCTCTTTTCTTAATTCCAAAGTTTGAAATAGAATCGAGTAAGATTTTCATTTCACTAGGATGATTTTTATAAAATTCAAAATTTTTATCGAAATCTTTTTGTGCAATTTGATGTAATGAAAATATTTTTTGATAATAAACTGCTCTATTATTTTTAATAATATAGGTGCTATCATTTATTGCTTTAATTTTCATTAATTCTTCAGCATTTAACAATGCCCACATTACCTCTTTCATTGCATTTAATGAAATTGATTTTGTTTTGTTATTACACGAACTCAAAAAAATAAAAGCTACAATATAATAAATCAAGATTCTCATTGCAATCCTTCATTATATTTTCCACTATTTGCAGGATCTAAGTTTGATAACAATCCTATTGCATTTGACTTTTCTTCTAGACTTGCTCTTTTAAAAATGCTTATCAATTCTTGCATTTTATTTTGCATAAAGAATTGAACAAACATGCTATTAGGAATTTCTTGATTAAATGCTTTAAGTTGTTGTAAAGATTTTAAAAAATTAGTAATGGCTACTTTTTCGTTTGATACCATATTATCGTAGCCACTTCTATAAAAATCATAAATTACACTATGTAGTAAATTGTTTCTAGGGTTCGATAGATTTTCTCCAAGCCAATATCTATTTCTCAACCCATCAAAAACTCTCCATCCCGAAACATATTTACCTTCTGGTGCATTATTTACAATGTTCATAGCTTTCAAAAAATATTTCTCTCCTCCTTTTGGTGAAAAAGAATCGTAATGTATTCCCAAAATCATGTTAGCATAATAAGCAAATATTGCAGGTAGGTTCGAAACTCCAGCATCGCTACCTGAAATTCTATTTTCATTGAATTCTATAGGTTGATACTCGATATATTTAAAAGCAACATCTATATCTTGAAAATTAAATAAAGCTGCTTGATAAGTAGAACTTATAACTGGTCGTGCAGATTGAATTATTAGCTGGGCCTTATAAAAATTAGTCTCTAGAATATTTTCAATATTTAAGACAATGTTACATTCTATTTTTTCATTTGTTTTAAACACATCATTTGACCATTTTCTATTATTAAAAAAATTAGATAACTGGTTCTGAAGTGTTACAAAAATTCTTTTATCTATTGTTGTATTTACCCGAGTAGCATTTACTGTAATTTTAGCTTGAAACTCTTGAGAGTTTACAAATTGTATTAAAAAAATAAACAAAACTAAAAAACTAATTTTCTTCATGACTCATTTTTGAAATGATAAATGATACAATATCGTTAGCTAACGCAATTTTACTTTTGGATTCAAATTTATACTTTGTTATTGAAGCATCAATAATTGTAATTTCATTAAGGTCTGATCCAAAAACTTTATTTTGATGATTAAATTTATTTAAAACTATGGCATCTAAATTTTTCTTTTTAAGTTTTTCCAAAGCATTATCTTCCTCATTATTAGTTTCTAATGCAAAGCCAACTAAAAATTGATTTGGTGTTTTTAGTTTCCCCAACTCTAGCAAGATATCTATAGTTTTTTCTAATTCTAAATGCCACAAATCGTCTTTCTTTTTAATTTTATTTTCTGCTACTAATTTTGGCTTATAATCTGCAACAGCTGCACACATAACAATAATATCAGACTTAGCTTGTATACTCATTACTTCATTATACATATCCTCTCCACTCACTACACTAATAAATTTAATATTTGAACTTATTTTTAAATTTGTTGGACCACTTACTAAAGTTACTTCAGCACCTTGTTTAAGAAAAGCCTCTGCAATTGCATAACCCATTTTTCCTGAAGAATGATTCCCAATAAATCTTACAGGATCTATTGCCTCATATGTTGGACCTGCAGTAATTAGAACTTTTTTTTGATTTAGTTTTTGTTTAAAAAAAAAATGTTCGGTTAAATAATCAATAATTTGTTCTGGCTCTGACATTCTTCCCTCACCATATAATCCACTAGCCAACTCACCATTTGCAACAGGAATAATTTTATTACCAAAAGATTGAATAGTTTTAATGTTTTTTTGAGTAGTTGGATGATGCCACATATCCTCATCCATTGCAGGTGCAACAACTACAGAACAAGTTGCAGAAAGATAAACTGCCATTAATAAATTATCGCAGATTCCATTAGCCATTTTAGCCAATGAATTACAGTTTAATGGAGCAATTAACATAACATCTGCCCATCGCCCTAATGCCACATGATTTGACCAAGAATTGTTATTAGATAAATCTACAGAAACTTCATTTTTTGATAAAGTTGATAATACAAGTGGAGAAACAAATTCTTTTGCAACAGGCGTCATTACTATTTTAACTTCTGCACCAGCTTTTATTAATAATCGAACAATTAAGATAGTTTTATATGCAGCAATACTGCCACTTACACCAATTAATATTTTTTTTCCTTCTAACATATTTACAAATAAAAAACGACAGTAAAAATACTGCCGTTTAAGTAATAATCTATGTTAATATTAACGAAACAAATCGCTATCGTTATTTTTTCTATAGTAGATTTTGCTTTCCATAAATTCATGTGTTGCCATTATTGCTGGGTTTGGCATTTTTTCATAAGCACGAGAAATTTCAATTTGCTCTTTATTTTCATGAATTTCTTCTAAACTATCTGTATGACTAGCAAACTCTTCAAGTTTATTATGTAACTCTTCTTTTAATGTTACATTTATTTGATTAGCTCTTTTAGCAATGATAGAAATTGATTCGTATAAATTTCCAGTCATCTCCTTTAAATCAATCAAATTTTGTGTTTCAACAGCACTAGGTGTATTGGCATTAATTTGTCTGCGTAATTTGCTCATTTTTTATATTTTTAATTGAGTTGATTATTTGTGATTTTATAACAAGTATTTCTTTATAGTGCTTACTGTCGGCAAATCTTTCTATAAAATCTGTACATTCATTTTGTACTTTATTGTAACGCTCTTCCTGCTTATCCTCAAAGCTTAAATCTGCGTATTTTAAATAAGATTTTATCATTAGGTATTTATACTCATCTGCAGCTTTGCTATCAACAAAATTTTCCAAAATATTTTCAAATGCAATTGCTGCTGATTTATAGAACCCCAAATTATAATATAGTTCAGCTGCCTTAAATTCTTTTTGTTCTAGCTTTTCTCTACACATATCAATAATCTCATTGGCTTCTTTAACTCTCATTGAACTTGGGTGCATATTTATAAAAGCTTGCATTAATGACATTGCTTTTACAGTTGGCGTTTGATCTAGCTCAGATTTAGGAGATTGTTTATAATAGCTATATGCTCTTAAATAATTACAATCTTCAGTGCGTTTACTGTTTGGGAAAGTTTCTACAAATGATTTATAAAAATTTTCTGCATTCAAATAATCTTTAAGAAAATAATATGAGTTAGCACTTTTAAAATACATATCCTCATAACGATCTGTACCTTTTACATATGGAAATAAATCTTCATATAATTGAATGGCCAAACTATATTTTTTATCTGCATAAAACTGTTCAGCTGCTTTATATCGCATTTCATTATCCTTGCTCTTATATATTTTACTAAAACTCTTACTTTTTTCTACTTTTATGGCAGAAGATTTTCTAAAGAAGCAAGAATTTAGGCTAATTGATATTAATAATAAAAAGCAAATTACTCTCATAAAGGGTTGCGAAGTTAAATGTTTAGTGGCAAAGTAACGCACTCGATTTTATAAAGATTTTTTAATTCGTTAATATAATTATAAAACCCCACAATTGCGGGGTTTTATAATTAGTATATTTTAAGAATTAAATTCTAATAATTCTGTTTTCCTTTTAAATGAGGAGCTGGAGCTGGAACTGTGTTAGGTCCAACTTCATTTGTGCCTTGTAAGTCAATTGTTTTTCCATCTCCACTACCTGAATCATAAGCAAAAATAAAGCGATCTTCACTGATACCTTGTTTTTCAACAAGATATTTAATGATAGCATCAACTCTATCATAAGCTTTTTGCTGAGATGATTTGTTAGCTTCTGGATGTCCAAGAACTTTTAATTTACAAGAAGAATTGTCTTTTAGTTGAGTTGCAACTGCATCTAATAAACGCATATTATCTCTACTTAAAGAAGCTCCACCAGATTTAAATACTATGCTTGGCAAGTTATTCATAGAACAGCTGCTAGCAACTCCAGATTCTTTTAGTCCGTCAACTACTTTTTGTAATTCAGTTATTTTTTCTCTTGATTCTTTACAACAAGCACTTTCTGGGCAACTACCAACACCTTCAGTATTTATCGGGAAACATTCTTGACGAGTTAATAATTCTTTGTCTTTGTAATCAGGAACACCATCACCATCGCTATCTAAAGCTCTACCTCTGCTATCAACAGCAACACCAGCAGGGGTATTTGGTTCTAAATCAAATTGATCTGTGATACCATCACCATCAGCATCATCTAATTTAACTTTTAAGTTTTTCTTTAAATGATCTGGATTTGTTAATTCACTATAAACATAGTTATTAGGATTAATCCAATTTAAAGGTTGTACTTTATTAGCATTCGAGCCTAAATTAACATTTAATCTAACTGAGTTAAACATCCATGCATCAAAAGTTTGGCTATTTATTGATGAAAATCCCTCAAAATAATCATAACTAGTTAGGGTGCTTTTAGCTTCAAAAGCTAAGTTAGTTCTATCGCTTAGTTTAAAAGCTATTCCTGCACCAAGGTTTAAGTTAGGAACAACAACAGTTGAACCATTTACACGTCCAAATTTTTTACTAGGAAGGCTCAACATAATTCCTCTTGTACTTGGATTATAATACATTTGATAAACGCCTGCAGCATTTTTTTGTTCAACATGAGCAGAAATAAATCCTAATCCAGCTAATAAATAAAAATCAACTTTTGTATTTCCTCTATAATTACTTAAAGCAGATAAAGATGCAATTCCATCAATACCTAAACCCATAGATTTTGTTTTAAAATCTTTAGCTGTTGTAAATGGAGAAGTTCCACTTGCAGTATATAAAGAAAGGTAAGGTCGAAGTGAAAATACATGACTTAATGATTTTCTGAAAGTGATTTCACCGCCTAAACCAGTTGCAGAATTTAAATCACTACCTAATGATGATGCACCAATTGCCAAGCCCATTTCCCACATGCTATTTGGTTTTGCAGGATAGATGTAGGCATTTTTAGAAAATTCTGTAAATTGAGCGAGGTCTTTTGCAGCTACTTTTGAGCTGTCTTTCCATTGATTTGTTACATCAGACATTTGCCCAAAAGACAATGTTGATATTAACAAAAAAACAGAAACTAAAATTGAAGAGTAGTTTTTGTTTGACATAGATTATGTTTTTAAATATTAAATTGAATGTATAAATTCGTATGCAAAGATGCAAAAAAATAATTTAAATAGTTGAAAATTAGTAACATTTTTTTGTAAAATAAATACTATTATTTACAATTTTCACACATTATAATGCACAAAGTAACAAAGAAAAGGCTAAATTTTATTAAAATTTAATACTATAAAGTTCTTTTAATTTCCTCTTCTTCATACGCAATTACATTATCTCCAACCTGAATATCAACAAAGTTTTTAATAGTTAAACCACATTCATAGCCAAAAGCAACTTCTTTAACATCGTCTTTAAAACGTTTAAGACTTGATAGTTCTGCATAAGCACCTTCTTGACGAGGATAAACTAAAATACCATCTCTGTATATTTTAATTTTATGATCTCTTTTTATCTTTCCTTCAGTAACATAACATCCTGCAACTGTTGCTTTATCAAATTTAAACACTTCTCTAATATCTACAGTAGCTACTTCTTTCTCTTCAACTTTAGGTTCTAACATACCTTCCATTGCACTTCTAATTTCTTCAATAGCTTTATAAATAATTGAATATTGTTTAATCTGTACACCTTCAGTTTCAGCAAGTTTATTTGCTTGAGAAGATGGACGAACATTAAATCCAATTAATATGGCATCTGATGCTGTTGCTAATAATACATCACTTTCAGAAATTTGTCCAACTGCTTTATGTACTACTTTAATTGCAATTTCATCAGTTGTTAATTTTTGTAAACTATCACTTAAGGCTTCAACAGAACCATCAACATCACCTTTAATAATAATATTTAGTTCTTTGAAATTCCCTAATGCTAATCTTCTTCCTATTTCATCTAAGGTAATATGTTTTCTTGCTCTTAAGCCTTGTTCTCTTAAAATTTGTGAACGCTGCGTTGCAATAGATTTTGCTTGAGATTCATCGTTATAAACTTTAAATTTTTCACCAGCTTGTGGAGCACCATTTAAACCTAATAATACAACTGGGGTTGATGGTGGTGCAGATTCTACACGTTGATTTCTTTCATCGAACATTGCTTTAACACGTCCATAAAACTGGCCAGATACTATTAAGTCTCCTTGTTTTAAAGTTCCATTTTGAACTAAAATTGTTGCAATATATCCTCTCCCTTTATCTAATGAAGCTTCAATTATTGTTCCAGTAGCTTCTTTTTTTGGATTGGCTTTTAGTTCTAATAATTCTGCTTCTAATAAAACTTTATCTAGTAATAAATCAACATTCAATCCTTTTTTTGCTGATAGTTCTTGAGATTGAAATTTTCCTCCCCACTCTTCTACTAAAATATTCATTTGGGAAAGTTGCTCGTAAATTTTTTGAGGATTGGCTCCATCTTTATCAATTTTATTTACAGCAAAAATCATTGGAACATTTGCAGCTTGAGCATGACTAATTGCTTCTTTTGTTTGAGGCATAACAGCATCATCAGCAGCAACAACTATAATTGCAATATCTGTAACTTTTGCACCTCTAGCTCTCATTGCAGTAAATGCTTCGTGACCAGGTGTATCTAAGAAGGTAATATTTTTTCCAGAAGAAGGTAAAGTAACTTCATAAGCACCTATGTGTTGTGTTATTCCACCAGCTTCACCAGCAACTACGTTTGCACTTCTTATATAATCTAGTAATGAAGTTTTACCATGATCTACGTGGCCCATAATTGTAACTATTGGTGGTCGAGACAACATATCTTCTGGTAAATCTAATTCATCATCATCCTCATCATCAACTTCATCAATGCTTGTAAATTCTACTTCAAAATTAAATTCACTTGCAACTAATTCAATTACCTCTGCATCTAATCGTTGATTAATAGATACCATGATTCCCAAATTCATACATTTACCAATAACATCTGCAAAACCTACATCCATAAGATTTGCCAATTCACTTACTGTTACAAATTCTGTAACATGCAATTTGTTATCTTCAACTTCATTGCCTTGTGCTTCAGCAGCTTCTTTTCGTTTATCTCTTCTATTTTTAGCTTTCAAACTTTTACCTCTGCCACTACTACCTGCAAGTTTTGCTTGAGTTTCTTTTATTTTATCTTGAATTTCTTTTTTGTCTATCTCTTTATCATCTCTTCTAGATTCAATTTTAATTCCTGG
Organism: Chitinophagaceae bacterium; assembly: GCA_043750315.1. GTDB lineage: Bacteria > Bacteroidota > Bacteroidia > Chitinophagales > Chitinophagaceae > CAIVPM01. The sequence goes on along the minus strand of JAYVBS010000053.1, from coordinate 105 downwards.
TCTTCCTCTTCCACCACCTTGTGTTCTACCCCCTGGTGCTGAAGGTCGATTAAATCCAACTCTCTTATCAGTAGCTGTTCCCTTATCATCTTTTCTAAAATCTAC
>JAYVBS010000052.1:0-4196 GCA_043750315.1 Chitinophagaceae bacterium | reverse complement strand
CCTTCAAATATTATAAGATTTATTGAAGGAATTGAATATTCAATTCTTAAAAATAATTCCAAACAATTACTTCAAAACAACCCTTTACTTATTACACCACAAAGCGATAGAATGGGCAATCGTTTATTAGGCGTTGTTTTAGAAAGGGAAAAAAAACTAGAACTCATTTCATCGGCAGTTACTAAAGGAACTATTCAATTATTACCAGATGGACAACTAATTATTTTAATGGCCGATCATCAAACTACAGGTGGTTATCCTAGAGTTGGTCATGTTATTACTGCAGATTTACCTAAACTTGCTCAATTAAAAGTGGGTGAACCTTTTATGTTAAACAAAGTAGATATAAAAACAGCTCATCATCTTTTAAGCGAAATGGAAAAAGGTTTACAGCAAATTCAAGCAACATATAGTTTTAAAATAGAAGAATTTTTATCTTTAATCTCTTGAAAAAAATAAGTATTGATATTAATGCCGATGTTGGCGAAGGGTTTACATCTGACGCTGATTTGATGCCATTTATTAGCAGTGCAAATATTGCTTGTGGCTATCATGCAGGATCTGTTGACATTATGAAATACACAATGGACCTGGCTTTTAAACACAAAGTAGCAATTGGTGCACACCCTGGTTTTAACGATAAAAATAATTTTGGAAGAAATAATATTCAGTTGTCAAATGATGGATATTATAATTTAGTTTCTGAGCAGTTAAATATCATGCAACAACATATTACTCATTCCGAATTTATTATTCATCATGTAAAACCACATGGGGCTTTATATAATATGGCTGCTAGCAATCCAACAATTGCTCAGATTATTGCAAAAGCTGTATTTGATTTTAACCATGAAATTATTTTTTATGGATTAAGTGGTAGTTGTATGATAACCGAAGCAAAAAAGATAGGCCTAACTACAGCTAACGAAGTATTTGCTGATAGAACATATCAACCCAATGGAACACTCACATCAAGAAAAGAGTCCAATGCATTAATTCAAGATGCTGATCAAGCTATACAACAAGTATTACAAATTGTAGAAACGGAATCTGTGAAAACTGTTGATAATACTTTCATTCCCATGAAAGCAGATACGATTTGTTTGCATAGCGATGGAAAACATGCAGTTGAATTTGCAACGATTTTATTTAAAACTTTAAAAGAACATAAAATTGAAATTCAAACTATTTAATCAACCATCTGCCATTTTAGGTGCAGCTTTTTTAATGGCAACTTCTGCTATTGGTCCAGGTTTTTTAACACAAACAACTGTTTTTACCCAACAACTTCAAGCAAGCTTCGGATTTGTAATTCTTATATCAATTTTACTTGATATTGGAGTACAATTAAATATTTGGAGGATACTTACAATGAGTGGCTATAGAGCTCAGGAATTATGTAATAAATTATTACCAGGTTTAGGTGTTGTATTAGCTGGTATGATTGTTTTTGGTGGATTGGCTTTTAATATTGGAAATATTGCTGGTACTGGTCTTGGCTTAAATGTATTAACCAATTTGAAAGTAGAATATGGAGCTGTAATTAGTTGTTTTATTGCATTGTTTATTTTTTGGATGAAAGATGCTTTTAGCTACCTAGACAGTTTTACAAAAATATTAGGTTTTGTAATGATTTTTTTAACGCTTTATGTTGCCATTAGTTCTCAACCTCCAGTTTTTACAGCCATTGAAAAAACTTTTTGGCCAGATTCAATTAACAGCTATGCCATTATTACTTTAGTTGGTGGTACTGTTGGTGGATACATCAGTTTTGCTGGAGCCCACAGGTTAATAGATGCTGGAATAAAAGGACCTGAAAATTTACAACATGTTAATAAATCTGCTATAAGTGGAATCATTATAACTGCAGTTATGAGAATCATTTTATTTTTAGCAGCTCTTGGTGTAATAACTAAGGGAATAAGTTTAGATGTCAGTAATCCCCCAGCATATGTTTTTAAATTGGCTGCAGGAAATATTGGTTATAAATTTTTTGGAATGGTAATGTGGTGTGCAGCAATTACATCGGTAGTTGGTGCATCTTACACATCTGTTAGTTTTATAAAAACATTACATCCTTACATTGAAAAAAATCAAAAATGGTTTATTTCATTTTTTATTATTTGTTCAACTGTCATTTTTATTTTTATAGGAAAGCCAGTTAAATTACTAATTGCAGCTGGTGCAATTAATGGAATCATTTTGCCCATTGCTTTATTATTTATTTTAATTGCCAGCTATAAACATAAATTATTAGGTAATTATAAACACCCTAAATGGATGACAATTATAGGTTGGATAGTATTTGTTTTATTAACTTATTTAGCCATAAATACTTTAGTTGAGTTTTTATAAAAAAAAATCTGTCTTTTTATAGCTATTTAAATAATTTATAATGGAATGCATTCCTATTTTTACTTCGAAAAAAAAGGAATGCTCAAGTATATAACTTTTCATAGTTTACTCCAAAGATTTGCAACATGTTTACTAGAAAAAGGAACCTCCATTAGATACATCAAAGACTTATTGGGTCACTTTAATATTAAAACTACTGAACGATATTTACATGTAAGTAAAAAACAGTTAGTGAATATTGTTAGTCCATAAGATGACTTATATTTGAAGGGGAAAATTAGCTTATAAATGAACAATTCAAAATGTATAACCGAAGTTGTATTGGCGTTACAACAATACAAAATAATAATGTTAACCGATTGATTAATAAAAACAATTTTAATAACAAGAAACGTATAATAACATAAATATACACGTTAGCGGTAACCCATCCGATATTTTCTAACAATTGAAAAGTATGATTAGATTTATTGCTGTTACTTTTTATTTGGAATACATTGACAATCTTTATTACAAAAATATATTCTTAGATTACATGGACCCAATAATTATAGCTTAATTTGCTTTTTAAATGCTTTCAACCCGACACGAAATATTTATAGAAGCAGCATTACATCTAAGTTTTTCCAAGGCTGGTGAAATGTTATTCATAAGCCAACCAGCCATAAGCAAACATATTAAAACGTTAGAGTCTTTTTATAAAACCACCTTATTTGAAAGAAAAGGGAATGCTATTCTATTAACAGATGGAGGGCATATATTATTTAACCGATTGAAAGAAGCCAAGAAAATTCAAAACCAATTAGAATTTGAACTTACCACGCTAAAAGATCAATTAAAAGCAAAAGGTCAATTAAAACTGGGTGCCAGTACAACTGTTGCGTTATACTTTATACCAAGAATTTTATCCTCATTTCACCAAAAATATCCTGAAGTAAAGATTAGTTTGCTTAACAGAAATACAGATACTATAATCCAAGCATTAATAGATCAAGATATTGATATTGGCATTGTTGAAGGAAGGAAAAAAAATTCAGCGATTTTATATCAGTCATTCATTACAGATGAAGTAGTAGCTGTTTGCAGCGCCAAAAGCCCTATAGCAAAGAAAAAATTATTAACACTTCAGGAAGTTCAACATTATCCCATAGTATTAAGAGAGCAAGGTTCCGGAACGCTGGCTGCAGTAAAATTTAACTTGGAAAAGAATCGAATTAAATTATCAAGCCTAAATGTGAATATACGACTTGCAGGAACTGAAGCACTAAAAAACTTTCTAATAGAAGATACCTGTCTTGGTTTTTTACCCAAGGGATCAATATTAAAAGAATTACGAGATGGAGACTTGGTTGCATTAAAAATTGAAAATTTTAAAATAATTCGCGACTTTTTTTTTATTCAACGACATGGCACTGAAAACAATGACCTTAACAAGGTATTTATTCGATTTTGCAAAAATGAAGTATAACTAATTGTTATGGGCTATAACATTTCCACCTGATATAAGTTATCGTTTACGTTGTAGTTTTAATGAATGATAACATTAACTAAGCCCTTTACGTTTGCATCTGCTATCAAATGTTCAAATTGCCAGAAAGAGTATCCTTTTTCTTCAATTAATACTTTTGCCTCATGTTGTAATCAGCCATTAATTGTTGAATATGATCACTCATTGGAATTTTCGAAAGAAACACTTCTATTCCGTAAACACAATATATGGCGTTACTCAGAGATGTTACCTGTAATAAATGAAAACAATATAGTAACGTTGGGGGAAGGAATGACACCAATATTTTCTTTGCACAAAATAAACGCTAGGTATGGGTTTTCAAATTTACTCA
>JAYVBS010000051.1:0-9753 GCA_043750315.1 Chitinophagaceae bacterium | reverse complement strand
ATTTGGTGAAAATTGTTTTATTGCACCCAATGCTACAATAGTTGGACAAGTAGTTTTTGGTGATGATTGTAGCATTTGGTTTAATTCAGTTTTACGAGGAGATGTGAATACGATAACTATTGGCAATAAAGTAAACATACAAGATGGTGCAGTTGTGCATTGTACTTATATAAAACATGCTACTGTTATTGGTAATAATGTTTCTGTTGGACATAATGCCATTGTTCATGGATGCACTTTACAAGACAATGTGCTAATTGGTATGGGTGCTATTGTAATGGATGGATGTGTAGTTGAAAGCAATAGTATTGTGGCTGCAGGCTCTGTTGTTTTAGAAAATACAATTGTTGAAAGTGGAAGTATTTATGCAGGTGTGCCTGCAAAAAAAGTAAAAGATATTTCAAAAGAAATGATTGAAGGAGAGATAAACAGAATAGCCAATAATTATGTGATGTATAGTAGTTGGTTTAAAGATGTACAATAGCTTGTGATGATTTAATTCAAATTGATATTTATAAGTTTAAATGAAATATTATTGGCAAATGGTCACTAAATTGAAGCCACTTATTTTTTTCACCAATTTCAAATTCATTAATACGATTAATTAATTTGTTATTTGTAAATACATAATCAATATGATATTCTTTTTCCATTTTTTTTTTGTAAATAAAATGTCCCTCTTTTTTCTTCTCCTTGTTTTTCTTTGAAATAATTATGGTATAAACTGACCACTCCAATTTCTTCAAGTTCTTTAACAACATCTGAATGATTCCAAAACCTTCTTTTTTTATCCCAAATTTTATTGCTATTAAAATCTCCCAATATTATGCAGTTGCTAAACTTTGATTTGTTTATTTGTAAGTACTTCCAAAACTGGCCGATATACTTGTAATTTGATAATCCTCCTGTATGATTCCAAACTGCTACTATGTCAAATTGATTCTCGTAATTTGCTGAAATGAAATATTTATTTCCATCATTTTCCCATTCATTATCTATTATTTTCATTTGATTTTTGCAAAAAATACATAGTCCTTTATTTTTATTATCACTAGTCCATAAATAATTGTTAGCCCAAGATTTAAATGTCTTGTCGGCTATTATTTCAGGATTTTCACATTCTTGCACAACAATTATATCAGCATTCAATTCATCAATTAATTGAAACTTTTTTCTAAATGCACCATTACAATTCCACGAAATGATTTTCATTTATTGTGTTTTAACTTATTCATTTAAAATTAAAACATATTTTTTTAAACCAATTATATAAAAATCTTTGCTTTTCTTTGATAATTATTATTTGAAATGAGAAAAATTATTTTATCATTTGCACTTGTTGCATTTTTAACTTCTTGTTCTATTTTTAAATCAAATAAAACAGGTTGTCCTGCAAATGGTAGAGCTGTAGGGGCAGAAAAATTAGCTGCTGGAGATCCTAAAGCAGAAAAAGAAGCCAGAAAAGCACCCAAGTTTAAATTTTAGTTGTTCTGCATTTCATTATTCAACCTTATACTCAACTTTTTTGAACCATTATTATTGAGGTGATCATTATCAAAAAAGTCTATTTTTTTAAAACTAGTATCAGTAAAATAATTAAAATACTTACATTGATATTTTGAAGTTAGCTGATTAATAAAGTTTAAATTTTGCTCAATAATTTTTGGGTTGCAAAACTTTGAGTAAGTTGTATAAACTGGTGTGGTGATAAAAATAATATTGATGCTTTTTCTTTTTAATTTTTCAACAAAATCTTCTACATCTTTTTCTATTTCCTTTCTTCTATGTTTAAAAATTTGATTGTGATGAATATTCACACGAGCTAAGCCAGTACTATCATTAATGAGTTCTTGGTTCATTCTTGGTTGATAACCATTGGGTAGAATATTAACTGCATTACTATCTTTAAAATTATTAAAAGCTAAACCAATACTGTGTTTGAGTTGATAAACTGCTAAGTAAGCATATTGGTTTATGGTGAAGTTTTTATCATCTGAAAAATTAATATTAAAATATAATTTATAATAATCATCTCTCCATTTTTCTTTTATATCGTGCAGTTGATAAAAGAAAGAAAAGTAGCTTATATTAATGATTACATTTTTTAGTTTTGGCATTTTAGCAACATGCTTTAAAGTAATTGCTTTATCGTAAAACAAGGTTTGAGAAACGTTGGCAAGGTTAAATGTTCTACTATAAAAATATGTTGGATCAATTCCATTAAAACTTTCAGATGACCCTAAAACTAAAGTTTCTATACTATCTAATTGTTGTTCTAGATAATACTTTTTTGCTGCATAGCTACTCGTAAAATGATGGGTTCTTAATTGGAATTCTAAAAATCCTAACAAAAAAATTATTGGAATAAAGAAGTAAAAAATCTTAAGTAATATTTTGTTGAGGTCTTTCAATTTTAAATTATTTAATAATTGCAATTACATCTTCATCATCACTTAAATTATTCATTTCCCTCAAAATTTGAGGATATCTCCAAGCCACTCTTGTACTTAAAGGAACTACAGTAAATCTTTTTGGGTTTGGTAAACATGCAATAATTTTTGCTGCTTGTTCTCTGCTTAATTTTTTTGCTGAAGTATTAAAATAATGTTGTGCAGCTGCTTCAATTCCAAAAATTCCTTCACCCATTTCAATGGTATTTAAATACACTTCTAAAATTCTTTGCTTGCCCCAAATCCATTCAATCATTTTTGTAAAATACATTTCTGGTAATTTTCTTATATATCTTCCTACTCCACTTCCTTGCCATAGAAAAACATTTTTAGCAACTTGTTGTGTAATGGTACTAGCTCCACCACCCAAAGGAATTTTAGTTTTTTTTCTTTTCCTTTTTGGCTTTAAACTTTTTTCAATAGCATCCCAATCAAAACCTCCATGATCAGGAAATGCTTGGTCTTCACTTGCTATAGCTGCAAGCTTTACATTAGATGAAATTTCATGGTAACCCACATAATCTCTCTTTAATCCAAAACTAATTCCATTGCTAATTTGAGTAATAGTTATAGGGGGCATAATCCATTTACAAGCAATAATGTAAATGAGAGAAGTAATAAAAAACCAGAAAAATAATTTCTTAATAAAACGAAAAAAAGCTCTCATTTACTAAACTTAAAATGAGTAATTGAAATTAAAATTTATTGCTGATGATATAAGGAAGCATGGCTCTCCATGTTGGCCAATCATGTGTAATGTCTGGCCCCCATACATCTAAATCGTGCCAAATGCCTTTATCCCAAAGCACTTGACTAAATTTTTTATTGGCTTCAGGATCTTCATAACTTCCACTACCAGTATAAATATGAATGTGATGACTAGCTCTAATTTTTTCTAAATAAAATTCATCATTTAAGTTGGGTATGTAATGAAATGGACTATTAAAATACACTTGATCGTCCCAAAAACCTTTGGTGTATTCACTTAAATCATAAACACCACTCATACAAATGCATCCATTAATTATATCTGGTCGTTTTAAAAATAAATTCATTGAATGTAATGCACCAAAACTTGCACCACAAGTGTAAGTCATGCTATCGTTACCAGAATTGGTATTTATAAATGGAATCACTTCATTAAACACATAATTATTAAATTGGTTTTGACGAATGGCTTTATGAGCAGGTTCCACTTCATTATTCAACCAACTTTCATTATTAATGCTATCAATACTATACACCCTCATTTTACCACTATCAATAAATGGAGCTAATGCATCCATCATTTGAAAACGTTCATATTCCAAATAATCAGCTGCTGCAGTAGGCACCAATAGCAGATTAAATCCACTATGACCATAACTTGCAATAGGCATTTCTTTATGTAATGAAGGACTATACCAAGATGTTGTGTTTTTGTGCATTTGTTTATAGATATTGGCTAAAATAAGGAAATTACTCATCTTTTTCCTGAATATCAAAACTAAAAACAAATGATACTTAATTTTAAGTGGTTATAAATTACATTCGCCGTTTAAACAGATTTAATAAAGAAGTCTATAGACTTTAAAATTTTAATTGTGATAGACATTATTCAATTACTGCCCGATAATATTGCAAATCAAATTGCTGCTGGAGAAGTAATTCAAAGGCCATCAAGTGCAGTAAAAGAATTACTAGAAAATGCTGTTGATGCTGTTGCTACAGAAATAAAATTAATTGTTAGTGATTCTGGCAAAAATTTAATTCAAGTTAATGATAATGGAAAGGGCATGAGTGAAACAGATGCTAGAATGGCTTTTGAAAGACATGCAACTAGTAAAATAAAATATATTGAAGATTTGTTTAGAATAAATACTATGGGTTTTAGAGGAGAGGCTTTGGCAAGTATTGCAGCTGTTGCACAGGTTGAAATTAAAACTAAAAGAGAAGTAGATTCACTTGGCACATATTTAGAAATTGAAAATAGTATTGTTCAAAAACAAGAACCTTGTGCACATGAAGTGGGTACTACAATAAGTATGAAAAATTTGTTTTTTAATGTTCCAGCCCGAAGGAATTTTTTAAAAAGCAATACTGTTGAAATGAGGCATATTATTGAAGAGTTTATTAGAGTTTCGATGGCTTTTCCTCAAATATTTTTTTCTTTAACGAGTAATGGGCAACAAGTTTTTCATCTTGAATCTGGTAATTTAAAACAAAGAGTACTTCAAATTTTAGGCAATCATTATAATTCCAAACTTGTGCCAGTAAAGGAACACACAGATTATTTAAATGTGTATGGCTTTATTGGAAAACCAGATACTGCAAAAAAAACGAGAGGCGATCAATACTTTTTTGTAAATAATAGATTTATTAAAAGTGCCTATTTAAATCATGCTGTTAATTCAGCTTACGATAATCTTTTGCCAAAAGATAGTTTTCCAAGTTATGTGTTGTTTATTGATTTAAATCCAGAACAAATTGATATCAATGTTCATCCAACCAAACAAGAAATAAAGTTTGAAGATGAAAAAATTGTTTATGCTTTTGTTCAATCAGCTGTTAAGCATGCGTTGGCACAATTTAGTATTGCTCCCAGTTTAGATTTTACACTTAATGCTAATATTCAAAGTTTAGATGCAATTACAAAACCTTTTACTTTAGAAAAAAAAGAAGCTACAAGCACCTCTAATTTATATCAAACATTTAGTAAAAAAGATCAAGCACATTTTATTGATGCAACTCCAAAAAATGAGTTGAAACATTGGAAAGATTTTTTTGTGCCATTAAGTTCAACATTACACAAAGAAGAAGTTGAAACAGTTACAACAGATGAATTAATTGGTGTTTCAACAAATAAATTTAAGCATGCAAGTTTCGATACAGAGCAAACTGTGTACTTACAATTGCACAATACATATATAGTATCATCAACTACAAAAGGATTTATTTTAATAAATCAGCAATTAGCACATGAAAGAATTTTATACGAACGTTATAGCAAAGCAATAAATAATAAACAAGCAGTAACACAAAAAAATTTATTTCCTATTTCATTAGAACTCTCTTCTACTGATGCTGCATTGTTAAACGAAATGTTAGAAGATGTAAATACATTGGGTTATCATATTGAATATGTAGAAAATGAAAAATTTGTAATTCAAGGAACGCCAGCCGATGTTTTACAAGGCAATGAAATGCATAGTGTAGAATTGTTGTTAGAACAGTATAAACATTTTAATAGTGAAGTGAATTTTAGTAGAAGAGAAAAGTTGATACGATGTTTAACACGTCAAAATGCTATTAAAGCTGGCAGAGTATTATCACAAAAAGAAATTCAATCATTAGTAGAAGATTTATTTAAATGTCAATTACCAAATGTTACAGCAAATGGCAATCCAACATTTGTAGAGTTTAAAGAAGATTATATTGAAAAGATGTTTACCAAATGGTAACTTATAAATATATTTAAAAAAAGATTTGAATCATGGCAACTTTTGAAGTTATTGGTGGCAATAAACTAAATGGTACTATAGTGCCACAGGGTGCAAAGAATGAGGCGTTGCAAGTAATAAGTGCAGTATTATTAAGTGCCGAAGAAATTATTATTGAAAATATTCCAGATATTATTGATGTGAACTTGTTGATAGATTTGTTGAAAGAAATGGGCGTTAAAGTAAAACAAATTAAAACTGACACATATAGTTTTATTGCAGATGAAATTGATGTTGATTATTTAGCCAGTTCAACTTTTAGAAATAAGGGAGGCATGTTGCGAGGCTCTGTAATGCTTGCTGGTCCTTTATTAGCAAGGTTTAAAAAAGCCTATATACCAAAACCAGGTGGAGATAAAATTGGAAGAAGAAGATTAGATACACATATTATTGGTTTTGAAAAGTTGGGAGCTTCGTTTAAATATGATAATGATTTGCATGTATTTACTTTAACTGCTCCTCAGCTTAAAGGTGCATTTATGTTACTCGATGAGCCTTCTGTTACAGGTACTGCAAATATTTTAATGGCTGCAGTTTTAGCAGAAGGAAGAACAACTTTATATAATGCTGCCTGTGAACCATACATTCAACAACTCTGTAAAATGTTGGGTTCAATGGGTGCAAAAATTTCTGGAACTGGCAGTAACATGTTGCTGATTGATGGTGTTGAAAAACTTATTGGAACAAAACATAAAGTTTTACCAGATATGATTGAAGTAGGCAGTTTTATTGGCTTAGCTGCAATGACACAAAGCAATATTACTATTCAAGGTGCAGGGGTAGAACATTTAGGAATTATTCCTGAAAAATTTAAGCAACTTGGTATTCAATTAAAAATTGAAGGCGATAATATTGTAATACCTGAACAAGAATTTTACGAAATAGAAACTTTTTTAGATGGAAGTATTTTAACGATGTCAGATCATCCATGGCCAGGCTTTACTCCAGATTTATTAAGTATTATTTTAGTGGTTGCTACCCAAGCCAAAGGCAGTATTTTAATACATCAAAAAATGTTTGAAAGCAGGTTATTTTTTGTAGATAAATTAATTGATATGGGAGCTCAAATTATTCTTTGTGATCCACATAGGGCAACTGTTATAGGTTTGGGCAGAAGAAATAAACTTCGTGGTATAACTATGAGTAGCCCAGATATTAGAGCTGGGCAAGCACTTTTAATTGCTGCACTAAGTGCAGAAGGAAAAAGTACAATACAAAATATAGAACAAATTGATAGAGGGTATCAGTTTATTGATAAAAGATTAAATGCATTGGGTGCATCTATAACAAGAAAATAATTTTATTTATTTTTTCTAATCCAATTATATAAAGGCTTAAGTAGGGTTACAGAATCTTTCTTTATTGAAAAATTTTGATCATAATCCCAAAGCATAACTGGAACATCGTATTGATACATACTCTGTGTTATATCTCTTAAATAATTTATTCTTGAGGTTTCATCTGCAAAATTTATAACACCTGCTTCTGTACAAATTAAAGGCATATTATTTTTTGAACAAAAGTTAGCTACCTGATTAATTCTATCATTAATATATTCTTTTGTGGCTTCATAAAAATATTTATTATAATCTTTTTCAACACTTGTACCTTTTGCTTCTTTACTCATTTCAGGCATTTTTCTTTTTTTATAAGGGTATGGAAAACCTTTCATATAAGTCTTATTATTGGTCCAGTCGGCACCCTGATGAGTAAAAATATAGGGTTCATAAAAATGAAATGTATAAATGAGTTTATTGTCTTTTAGTTTTCCCAAATTTATTAAATCATTTAGCCCATTATAATTAGTTCCTCCAACAATATAAATTCTGTTTTCATCTTCAGTTCTTATATAACTAATTAATTTTTCACAAGTTTGTTTCCATTTTTGAGTTTCTAAAATTGGTTCGTTATATAATTCAAAAAATAAATAATCATATCCATGACCTTTAAAATTTTGTTGAATTTGTTTCCAAATCCAAGAAATATGATTTAGGTTTTTATCATTTAAATTCTCATCTTTTAAAAAACCATAATGGTAGGATAGAATAAGTTTTAGTTTTAAATTATAACAAGTAAAATAAATATCCTTAAGCTTTGAAAGTATTTCTGGACGTAGGTTTGAAGAGTTTGGATATAAAAAAGAATCTAAAGCAATTGGTAATCTAACAGATGTAAAACCAAGTTTTTCAATTTCATTTAATTTAATATTAATATCTTTTTTTAATAAATATTCAGAAGGTTTCCAAGTATGTTCTAGCTCAGATAAATTAACCCCAGTTCCGAAAGTCTTTTTTATTCCAGAAACGGACAAAATTTTCTTATTCACACAAAATGTGAATTGTGTTAGCAAAAAAATGAAAGTTATTAAGATTAGTAATCTTGATACGTTTAATTTTAACTTCACGCTGAAATCTGTTAATAACTGCTTTAAATAAATTGACTGCATAACTACAAATATGGATAACAATTTCAAATTTCAATTTGCTAATATTAATAAAATCGCTTTTATTAAAGAAGTTAATAAAAGAGGTTCTTATTACGCAAATGTTGTAATGTGGACAACCCTACTATTATTACCACTATTTATATTAATAGATTATCTACTTGGTAAATCTTCTTGGGTAGACTTTACCTTAATCAGATTAATAGGTTGGGGTGTATCATATTTAATATATGTTCATTCAACAAAAGAAAATTGGGGGTACCTAAAAACAATTTTTTGGTTTTTAATGGTGAATATCATTGTTCATGCAATAATATGTGGTATTGTACCATCAAGTGGATCTACTTTGGGTTATTTTTTAATTCTCTCTATCTCTATACTTATTATTAATACAACAATTTTCTGGCCACCAATACATTCTATTTATGTGTGTTTGGTTTCTTATCTGGTAATATTTTTCATTTATACTTTTAAATCTAGACCAGATAAATACAGTTTCATGATTGAACATGGTGGTGGTATTTATTTTTTAGTTTCTGCTTTCTCTTGCTTTTTAGCTTATACACGTTATAACATTTTACAAAGAGATGCAGAAAGAACTGTAGTACTTGAAGATGCCCATAGTAAGTTAATTGAAAGAAATGAGTTAATTAAAGACCAACACTTTGAAATTAAAGAAACCAATAGAAAACTTCAAGCTGTTAGTGAAACAAGTCAAGAAAACATGACAGTTTTGATGGATGATTATCAAAATTTTTCAGATACAGTTAAATCTTCTTTTGAAACTTTAAAATCAACTTCCTACAATTTAACCCCTACTCAGCTGGATATTTTAAATTCATTAACCACACAAAACGATAAGTTACGCTACTTGGCTCAAAAGCTTACAGGTGCTGGTTCTGAAACAAGTAGTAGTGATACTGTACAGTTTAATAGTGAATCATTTGATTTAAACCCAGAAGTTGAAAAAGCAGTAATTGACATAGCAGAATCTGCTATGTTGAAGAATATGAATTTGCAATTAAATATTTCTCCTGCTACAAACCTTGTATACCAGGATAAACTATTTACCGAACAGGTATTAAATAAATTATTGAATAATATTATTCGTCACTCTCAACAAGGTTCAATTATTACTGTAAGAGCCGAGCATAGTAATAACAAAGCTATTGTAGAAACTATAAGTCATGGAGCATTAATTGGTATGGATAAATTAAACGAAATGTTTAATAAGTTAAGAAATGCTGCAGTTAATGAAGAAGGTGATTTAAGTGATTTAGGATTAGCAGCAACAAAAAAATTAGTAGAAACTATGAATGGTAAACTTACCTATAGTAGTGACGATAAAACAGGTAACTATTTTAAAATTGAATTCCCAAGC
>JAYVBS010000050.1:0-4207 GCA_043750315.1 Chitinophagaceae bacterium | reverse complement strand
AGTTTTGCATTTGGCTTAGCTCCATTTTTTGATGCTGGAACTGTAAGAGATAAATGGCAAGATTTAAATTTTTCAGACATCAAAACTTCTTATGGTGGAGGTCTTAGAATTGCTTGGAATCAGTCAACAATTCTATCATTCGATTATGGTGTTTCTAAAGAAGATAAATTATTTTATTTCGGTATTGGACAAGCGTTCTAAAAACAAAGATGAAATAAAGCTAGAAAGTTAATGTTAGTTTTAACAGACAAATAGTCAGTTTTTTAACTAATGTTTCAATATTTTTGCAAAAATTTTTTTAATGCTGGAAATAGCAAGTAATGTTCATGATGAGGCCAGACAAGGTGAAGCCTTTGCATCTGATACTGTGGTTGAGAAACAGTTTAAAAAACATTTCTACATAGAAAGTTATGGCTGTGCTATGAACTTTAGTGATAGTGAAATTGTAGCTTCCATTTTAAATACTGAAGGTTTTGGTGCCACTAAAAATCATGAAGAAGCAGATTTGATTTTTTTAAATACTTGTTCGATTAGAGATAAAGCTGAACAAGTTATTAGAAAAAGGTTAACTGAATTTAAAATCATCAAAAAACAAAAACCTGGACTTTTAATTGGAGTGTTGGGTTGTATGGCTGAAAGATTAAAAGAAAAATTATTAGAACAAGAAAAGTTGGTTGATTTAGTAATTGGCCCAGATGCTTATAGAAGTTTACCAAGTTTAATTCAAGAAGCAGAAACAGGACAAAAAGCTGTAAATGTATTATTAAGTAGAGATGAAACTTATGGCGATATTTCTCCAATACGTTTAAACAGCAATGGTGTAACTGCTTTCGTTTCTATTACTCGTGGTTGTAACAACATGTGCAGCTTTTGTGTGGTTCCTTTTACAAGAGGAAGAGAAAGAAGTAGAGATGCTTATTCAATTGTTGCAGAAGCTCAAGATTTATTTGACAATGGTTACAAAGAAGTAACACTTTTAGGTCAAAACGTTGATAGTTATATTTGGATAGATGAGCAAAAAGACAAGACTATAACTTTTGCCAAACTACTTGAAATGGTGGCTCTAATTTCACCAGAATTAAGAGTTCGTTTTAGTACATCTCACCCAAAAGATATTACTGATGAAGTATTGTACACCATGAGTAAATATGAAAATATTTGCAAATGCATTCACCTTCCTGTACAAAGTGGTAATACAAGAGTTCTTGAATTAATGAACAGAACTTATAGTAGAGAATGGTATCTTTCTAAATACAATAGAATTAAAGAAATCATGCCTGAGTGTAGTGTTACCAGTGATATGATTGCAGGGTTTTGTACTGAAACTGAAGCAGAACATCAAGATACTTTAAGCTTGATGGAACATTGTAGATTCGATTATTCTTACATGTATTATTATAGTGAACGACCAGGAACTTTGGCTGAAAGAAAATTAGAAGATGATATTCCAGAATTAGTCAAGAAAAGAAGACTACAAGAAATCATTGATGTGCAAAGCAGATTAAGTAGAGAAAATAATCAATATGATTTAGGTAAAACTTACCAAGTGTTAATAGAAGCAGAAAGTAAAAAAGATTCATCAGATTGGAAAGGAAGAAATACACATAACAAAGTGTTAGTTTTCTCTAAAGGAGATTATCAATACAAAGCAGGGGATTATGTTATGGTTAAAGTAAATAAAGTAACACAGGGAACATTGTTGGGTGAAATAATTTCAACTCATAACTCATAATTCTACATTCATAATTCAAACAATGGCAGAAATACAATCCATAAAAAATAGATTCGGCATTATAGGTAACTCACCTGCATTAAACCATGCATTAAATACAGCTGTGCAAGTTTCAGGCACTGATTTAACAGTATTAATAGTAGGTGAAAGTGGTGTGGGTAAAGAAGTTTTCTCACAAATTATTCATGCACTATCATCTCGAAAACACAATCCTTTTATTGCAGTAAACTGTGGAGCCATACCAGAAGGCACAATTGATAGTGAACTTTTTGGTCACGAAAAAGGTTCTTTTACAGGAGCAGTGGATAGCAGAAAAGGATACTTTGAAACCGTTAGTGGGGGAACCATTTTCTTAGATGAAATTGGAGAATTACCATTAGGCACTCAAGCCAGATTATTAAGGGTTTTAGAAACAGGAGAATTTATTCGTGTGGGTTCATCTAAAGTTCAAAAAACTGATGTTCGTGTTATTGCTGCAACCAATAGAGAATTAATTGAATTTACACAAAAAGGCAGATTTAGAGAAGATTTATATTATCGTTTAAGCACAGTGCCTATAAGGGTTCCAGCTTTAAGAGATAGAAAAGAAGACATTCCTCTTTTATTCAGAAAATTTGTGGTTGATTTTAGCGAAAAATATAAAACCAAATCAATTCAATTAGAAGAATCAGCAAAAGATCTTTTAACCAATTATTCATTCCCAGGAAATGTAAGAGAACTTAAAAATTTAGCAGAACAAATTTCTGTACTTAGCACATCAAACATCATTTCTTCTGAAGATTTAAGAAGTTTTTTACCAGATAAAATCACATCTCGGCTCCCTATTTTGGCAAGTCAATCAGGAAATAGTTCAACAGAGTTTAACAACGAAAGAGAAATTTTGTACAAACTTTTCTTTGATATGAAAAAAGATGTTACTGAATTAAAGAAAATGTTCTTAGAAATTTTACAAAACCCTGCATTAACAGGAAGTATGACATCTTATTCAAAAGAAAATATTTTAAAAGATTTTCCAATTTTACAATCCGATGAAAGCTCAAGTACTCATAATCATCAACCCCAATTCATACCATCTTACCATCAAAACCAACCAGTTATTATTAATGAAAATGATATCACTCATGAGGATATTGAAGAATCGTTGAATATAAATGAAAAAGAAAAAGAGTTAATCATAAAAGCATTGATGAAACACAAGGGCAAAAGGAAAGATGCTAGCTCAGATTTAGGCATTAGTGAACGTACTTTATATAGAAAATTGAAAGAGTATAGTATTGATGATTTATAAATAATTGACTAAAATCTTTTCAATATCAATTTTTAACCCTAATTTCTTTAACTTCGCAACCTCTAAAAAAAATTGACTACATTTTGGAAGAATTAATCCCGAAGAAAAGAATTTTATTTATAGCTACAGAATTATCTCCTTATTTGGAGTTAACAGAGTTAGCTGAAACTGTAAATAAGCTTGCAATAAAAACAAACGATAATGGTTACGAAGTTCGTTGCATCATGCCTCGTTTTGGTTTAATTAATGAAAGACGACATCGTTTACATGAGGTAGTAAGATTATCGGGTATCAATGTTTCTGTTGATGATGATGACTATCCTTTACAAATTAAAGTTGCTTCTCTTCCATCTGCTCGTTTACAAGTTTACTTTTTAGAAAATGAGGATTTTTATAAACGAAAATTCATATTTCATGATGAAAATGACAAATGGTTTGATGATAATGGTTTAAGAACAATTTTCTTCGCAAAAGCAGCTTTAGAAACTGTAAAGAAATTTGGTTGGGCTCCAGATATTGTACATTGTAGTGGTTGGATGAGTGGATTAGTGCCTGCATTTATTAAAACTGCATATAAAAGAGAGCCAGTTTTTGGTCATAGTAAAGTTGTATTTAGCATTGGAGAGGATATGTTCACTGAATCTCTTGGGGATGATTTTGTTGAAAAAGCATTGGTAGGAAATAATATTTCAGAAAAAGATTTAGAAGTTTTTAAACCAGCAAACAATCTGTGTTTATACAGAGGTGGAGCAAAATTTGCCGATGCCATTACTTTTGGTGCTCCAGATGTTAATCCTATTTTAGTAGAAGAATTTTCTAAAGTAAAAGGCAAAAAAGTAATTAAGTATAAAGAAAACAATAGTATTCTAGATGAATATTTAGAGCTTTATAATAAACTTTCAGAGTAACAATTAACCCTTAATAAAATAACCCTTAACAATTTAACAGATGCCGTATTTATTTACATCAGAAAGCGTTTCTGAAGGACATCCAGACAAAGTAGCAGATCAGATTTCTGATGCACTTATCGATAATTTTTTAGCATTCGATCCACAAAGCAAAGTTGCTTGTGAAACTTTAGTAACAACTGGTCAGGTTATTTTGGCTGGTGAAGTAAAAAGTAAAGCTTATTTAGACGTGCAAGAAATTGCTCGTGGTGTAATTAGAAAAATTGGTTACACAAAAAG
>JAYVBS010000049.1:0-4208 GCA_043750315.1 Chitinophagaceae bacterium | reverse complement strand
CACCTGGTTTTGGAAGCGGTGGTTTTGGTTTAGGTTTATCGGCAGGATTTTTTAGTAAATCAATTTTACTCTTATCTTCTGTAGGTTTTGGTAATGGTACAACAGGATTTTGTTCCTCTGGTTTTTTTGGTGGTTTGGTAATATCAAAATTGCTTTCTGCTTTTATATCATTATTATCGTTAAACTGATTTGGTACTCCATAATCTTGTGCTGTGCCATTTCCTGCATCTTCTATAATAGTTCCTGTAGTTGGTTCAATACCCATGATGTTATCGTAATTGATATCATTAATTGAAACATCTGGTTTTGCAAATTCTGCACTTGGGTCAATGCTTTGAATATTTGGATCGTGACTTACTTTTTCATAAAAATAAGCCCATATTGGCATAGCAGCTCTTGCACCTTGTCCATCATAACTTGCTGCAGTAAAATGTATAAACTGATCATCGCAACCTACCCATGAACCTGCTAATAATTGTGGTGTGTAACCCATAAACCAAGCATCAGTATTGCTATTTGTTGTTCCTGTTTTTCCAGCAATTTCACCAGTAATATCGTAACTTAATTTTAAATTTCTTGCAGTGCCATAATCTACTACACCCTTCATCATATTTATTACATGATAGCTGGTTAATTCGCTAATTACTTCTCTACGTTGTGGACTAAAAGTTTCTAATGTATTTCCATTTCTATCCACAATTCTTGTCATGAAAATTGGTTTTACATTAAAGCCTCTGCCTGGCAACATAGTATATGCTTGCATCATTTCATACAAAGAAATCTCACATGCTCCTAAAGCCATCGATGGATTTGCACCAATATTTGTTTTTAATCCACATTTATTATTTAAAAAATCTACAAAGAGTTTTGCAGCATTATTATCTGTTGGGTCGATATTTTTTAAAATATATGCTGAAGCACAGTTACGAGATTTTGCTAATGCATCAGCCATAGTTACAGTACCACCTGTACAGCTTTTAGAAGTTGCAGGTACACTACCGTATGCTCCAAAATGTTGTTGCACATCTTGCACCATGCTATTTGGTGTTAAGCCACTATGTTCAATTGCCAAACTATACAATAATGGTTTAATAGTACTACCAACTTGGCGTTTTGTATTGTAATTAACATGGTCGTATTTAAAAGTTTTAAAATCTATACCACCTACCCATGCTCTTACTTCACCACTAATAGGGTCCATTGCCATAAACCCTGCTTGTAACATTTGTTTGCAATATTTAATAGAATCTAAAGGACTCATTATAGTATCTTTCTCTCTCTTACTATTCCAAGAAAAAATTTTCATGGGAATTTTTTCATCGAAAGATTTTCTTATTTCAGAATCACCCATGCCTTCACTTTTAGAATTGTACCATCTATCGCTTTGTTTAATTGCAGCTTCTATAACATTTTCGTAACCTTTCCAAACACTTTGATCTTTTATATTTTGTTGTTGGTTTAACAATTTTTGCATGTAGCTCATGTGTTTGGCAACAGCTTCTTCTGCATACAACTGCATTCTTGGATCAATCGTTGTATAAATTTTTAATCCATCTTTATATAAATTGTAATTATCTCCATTCGATTTTTTGTGTTCTTCGCACCACTTCTTTAACTCTTCTCCTAAAACCATTCTGAAATATGGTCCTAAACCATTTGTTTCATCTAGTTTTTTGTAATGACTCATATCAATCGGCAATTTTTTTAATGAGTCAATCACTTTTTGTTTTAGATATTTATTACGAGCAATTTGATCTAAAACAATATTTCTTCTTTCAAAAGAATTTTTAGGATTTCTTCTAGGATTATATAATGAAGGTGCATTTACCATACCTATTAACAAAGCAGCCTCATCTACTGTAACTCTATCTGGTTCTTTTTGAAAAAAAGTTTTAGCAGCATTTCTAATTCCATACACATGATCACTATACTCTACACTATTTAAATACAAAGCCACAATTTCATCTTTAGTAAAATTTATTTCAAGTTTTACTGCTATAATTGATTCTTTAATTTTTTGAATGATTCGTAATAAAAAATTTCTTGTAGCCCAGTTTTCTGTAAATAAATTTTTTGCTGTTTGCATGGTAATTGTACTTGCACCACCATCTCTACCTAAACCTCTTGCAGCCCTACCAATTGCTCTTAAATCTATTCCACTGTGTTTGTAAAATCTTTCATCTTCTGTTGCAATTAATGCTTTTACAATGTTTGGGGAAATGTCTTTATAATCTACATTCACTCTATCTTCTAAATAATATTTGCCCATTAAACTTCCATTTTGTGCATATACTTGAGATGATAATGATGCAGAGGGGTTTTGTATATCATCAATTGAAGGCATTTTACCAAATACACCCCAATTGCAGAGTAATAAAAAAAGTACAAATGCAGCAAAGCTACCAAAGAAAATTTTCCAAAATGTAGTAACCGATTTTTTCATTCAAGTCCCATTTAAAATTTATTTGGAAAAATACTTTTTAGAAATACTTTATATTTTTCCATGTTATTGTTTGCTTTTAAAATCTCTAAATTACTAACACTAATTAAACTAAATGTGTATTTACTGCTAGGCATCCAAGGTAATATAGTATTGATTTTTGGTTGAACATATTCTATGTAATACAAAGCCATAGTTGCATTATCTAAAGGACCCAATAACAATAAAGTATGTTGCCTATTTAGTTTAAAAGATTTGGTAGTAATGTTTTTAGTTGATGGATGTGTTACGTTAAAACTATCTATTGATTTTGTTGTTTCTGTTATAAAAGCACTTTCAACATCTGTTAACAATAAAACTGCAAAATGAGGCATTGTTAAATCTTTGATGTAGGGTTTACCAATTAAACTAGAATCAATTGGGTAAGCATCTTTAGCTGTTTGTATTAAAGAATCTTGTATAAACCTTGCTCTATAAAATATTGAGCTATCGTATTTTCCAGTACTATCTAAAGTATTTAAATGTGCAAAAATTTGTTGCTTTCTGCTTAATACATCAATCATTGTTCTTGCTTTTTCTTTGAAGGCTTCTTC
The DNA here is from genome assembly GCA_043750315.1 of Chitinophagaceae bacterium. Lineage (GTDB taxonomy): Bacteria > Bacteroidota > Bacteroidia > Chitinophagales > Chitinophagaceae > CAIVPM01. Next base: position 1,175 of record JAYVBS010000049.1, on the reverse strand, counting down.
TGATTTGCTACTAATGATTTGATTTAATTTGTTAACTGCAATACTGTCTTCATTTTTCTTAATATAATATACTGCTTCAATTAACGAAAGTTGAGCATTCCAATATTTATTTTTAAAAATGCTATCAGCAAGTTTTTTTTCTGCAACTGCTTGTTCATAGTTTTCTTGTAAGAATAACTTATAAATATTACTATAGACTTTTGTTGCATTAGACTTTTCTGGGTCAGAATTTTTTTCTTTAATAATTTTATTTAATGTGCCAGTACCATAATCCATATCCAAGGCATCAATAATAACATTGCTTTTAAAAATCTTATTGGTATTCTTATAGCAGTATGCCAAATTAAATAAAGATTTTTCTGTATAAGGGTTTTCAGGAAATCGTTTCAGCAAATCTTCATAATTAATAATTGCTGTTGGGCAGTCGTCTAATACATCGCTAAATGTTCTTGCATTTTCGTATAAAGCATTAATAATAATTTTATTTGAAGCTTCTAATTTTTCTTCTGATAATGGAATTGCATTGAATAAATATTCTGGTGTAATTTCTATTTCTTCTTGCTTTTTTCCATCAATAGATTCAGTTCTGCTAGATTTATCTTGAATATTATTAGGATCTGCTAAATCTGGAGTTGCAACGTCTAAAACATCTGCTTTCATGTTGCTTATCACTAGCCCTTTTTTGCTGTTAATTTTTGTACCTGATTTGCTTTCTTTTTCTGTTTCAATTTTACCAGAAATTGCAGCAACTCTATTCCAATTATCTACATTAGGTCTATTTCCCCAACGTGTTTTAAATTCTTTTATTCCTTGAGTTTTTAATGCAGCATTATCAAAATAAAATTCTCCAGGATTAGTTGCAATTGAATTAAAGATTGATGATGTAGTTACATTATCGCTACCAAAATCAAAACTGTTTAATTCATCTTTAATGCCTTTTTCTTTTTTGTATTTGTTATAAATTTTCTTTAGAACATCATTTAAAACTTTGGGTTCAAGTTTTGATAAAACTTGTAAACTATCTTGTAAATAAACTGCATCAATATTTTTAGCAATAATTCTTAATGCTGGTTTTCTTGCATTTACTCTAAATAAAGAACTACTTTCAATAAATTTTACATCTATACTATCATAATAAATATAGGCAGGCTTGTATTTTTTTAATTCATAATTCA
>JAYVBS010000048.1:0-4255 GCA_043750315.1 Chitinophagaceae bacterium | reverse complement strand
GATTTCATAAGCAAAACCATCAGCAATAATTTGTTCTATCATATCTATTTGTTCAATGATATGGCCAGTTGCCGTTGGTTCAATTGATGGATCAAGAGTATTAAAAGCTTTCATTGCCCAATGAAATAAATTAGTGTATTTGTGTACCAACTCCATAGGTTCTAATTTTTCGAGAATCGCTTTTTTTGAAATTTTATCTTCTGCTTCTCTGCCTTCTTCTTCAAAATGGCCAGCATCAGTTATATTTCTTACATAACGAACTTTATAACCAAGGTGAATTAAATATCTATTCACAACATCGAAAGTAATATAAGGTCTTGCATGGCCTAAATGGCTTTCACCACTTACTGTTGGTCCACACACATACAAACCAACATGACCTTTAGTAATAGGTGTAAAAACTTCTTTTTTGCGTGTTAATGTATTATAAATTGCTAAAGCCATTGTTGTTGAATTCCTTTAAAGGTATATGCAGCGAATGTAAGAAGGTAACCTTAAGTTTTTTATTTTTTAGTTTGATACTTTTTTAGAACAACATCTGAAACAAGCATTTTATGATCGCTTAAATTATCGTCAACAATATTAAATTGCGTTACTACAAAATTTGTATCTGGCATGATGTAATCTATTCTTAAATTATTTTTTAAAGAATTGTATGTTTTTCCAAAGCCAAACCCTTTTTCTAAAAATGCATCTTGTTTGTTTCCTCTAATTGCCCAATAGGTGTGGTTATTTGCAACCTCATTCAAGTCACCTGAAAAAATTAAAGGGTAATTAGTCAATTGAATAAAATCTGCAACAATTTTAGCTTCATCACTATGTACTTTTAATTTGTTTTTAAGTTTTGATAAAATACCCCTTGTGTTTTTTTTGTTTAAATTATCACTTGCATTTGCAATATCAATTTTCTTAAATTCTTCTTTCGAAAATCTAAAAGATTCTAAATGTGTGGTAAAAATTGAAATTGTATCCATATGTATTTCAATATCTGCCCTTAAAACTGCTTCACCATTTTTAAACCTTTTTGATTCTTTTTTTATTATAGGATATTTTGAAAATATTGCACCTATACTTCCAACTTCAGAATATTTATGATCCCATGAACTTAAATAATAATATGGATACTTTCTTTTTATTAAGTCTAATCCTTTACAACCATTATTGCATTCTTGAAATTCTTGCAAGCAAATAATATCGGCATTTTGTTTAAAAATTGAAGAAACCACATCTACTTCAGAATGTTGCTGATCAGTAGTATATAAAGGCTTACCACTTAAGTAGGCAATATTCCAGCTTATAATTCTAATATTATTTTGAGATTTGGTTGGTGTAAACGTTTCATTTATATTAATTGCACAGATTGTTTTAATTTGTTTGTAACCTATGAATATTAAAAAGATCAGAAAATAGGTAATTTTTTTATTGATGAAAAGCCAACAGAAAATAATTAATATTAAACTTAAAGTGATGTAAGGGAAAATCAAACCTATTAGACCACCAATCCAAAAAGTTTTTGCAGAAATCCATGGTAATAAACAACCAATTATAAATAAAATACAAATTGCAATGGTGGTTACTGAAAAAATGAGTCGTAACATTCTAGCAATCCAGTTTTTTCTCATATCACAAAATTATAGGATGGTTTTAATTAGGTTTAGTTAAATCTTTTTCATTCCTAATATATATTTGCCAGATGTTAAGAATTAGTAATCGTGGGCTTCAAATGCCATCATCTCCCATCAGAAAATTAGTTCCTTTTGCTGAAGCAGCAAAAAAAAGAGGAACAACTGTGTATCATTTAAACATTGGGCAACCAGATATTGAAACACCCAAACTAATTTTAGATGCTGTAAGAAATAGTGATTTTAAAGTTTTAGAATATAGCCATAGTGCAGGCAATGAAAGTTATAGAAAAAAACTAGTTGGATATTATAAGTCTGTTGGTATTGAAGTAGATTTTAATCAAATTATCATTACAACTGGTGGTAGTGAAGCAATTTTATTTGCTTTCATGGCTTGTATGGATGAGGGTGATGAAGTAATTATTCCTGAACCATTTTATGCTAACTACAATGGTTTTGCAGTTGCTGCAGGAGTAAAGGTTATACCTATTACTTCAACTATTGAAAAAGGATTTGCATTGCCTTCGATTGAAGAGTTTGAGAAAAAAGTAACCCCAAAAACAAAAGCAATTGTAATTTGTAACCCCAATAATCCGACTGGTTATTTATATACAAATGATGAAATGCAAGCTTTAAAACAATTGATTGTAAAACATAATTTGTATTTATTTAGTGATGAAGCTTATAGAGAGTTTTGTTATGAGGGAAAGCAAATTAGTGCTATGCATTTAACAGAAGTTAATGACCATGTTGTAATGATGGACACCATTAGTAAAAGATATAGTGCATGTGGAGGAAGAATTGGGGCATTGGTAACAAAGAATAATGCTTTGTTAGATGCTGTAATGAAGTTTGCACAAGCCCGATTAAGTCCACCAAGTTTTGCTCAAATAGCAGGGGAAGCAGCTATTGATTTGCCAGCAAATTATTTCGATACAACAAAAGCTGAATATAAATCAAGAAGAGATTTAATTGTTAAAAGATTAAATCAAATGAAAGGAGTTTTTTGTCCAAATCCTGGTGGTGCATTTTATGCCATAGCAAAATTACCTATAGATGATAGTGATGTTTTTTGTCAGTGGTTATTAGAAAGCTTTTCATATAAAAATGCTACAGTAATGTTAGCACCAGCAACTGGATTTTATGGAACATTAGGTTTAGGTAAACAAGAAGTTAGATTAGCATATGTTTTAAATCTTGATTCAATTAATGCTGCAATGGATTGTTTAGAACAAGCTTTGCTTCAATATCCAAACAAAACCAATTAATTTTACAAACTAGATTTTTATACATCTTATGCAAGCTAAAAGAATTAAATCAATTATTTTTCTAATTATTTCAACAATAATAATTTCTTGTAATACATCAAATAATAATTTGTTTGAAGATGAACAAAACAAAGAAAAATATGATGGACCAGCAGAACGAGCTCAACAAGAATTTGAACAAACTAAAGACCCTGCTTTAGGTAGAGTGCCAATTGAAAGATTATGGGATGCTTTAGATTTTACAATGGCCCAAAAACAAGGATTAACTACAGATGGTGTAACTGGTGTTTGGCAAGAAAGAGGTCCAATATTTGATTTTGTTGGGTCAAGTAATGGTAATGGAAGAGGTGGGGGTGCTGGTGTAACAGGTGCTTATACTTCTGGAAGAATGAGAGCTGTTTTAGTTGATTTATCAGATCCAACAGGTAATACAGTTTTTTGTGGTGGAGTAAATGGAGGTATTTGGAAATGTACCAATTTTATGAGCAATAATGATCCAAATTGGGTTCAAATAAATGATTACCTAAGTAATATGGCAATTTCTTCTATTTGTCAAAATCCAGTTAATCCTGATATTATTTATGCTTCAACAGGAGAATCATATACTGGCGCAGTAAGAGGGAACGGAATTTTTAAATCTATAGATCATGGTTTAACTTGGAATAGATTGGCTGCAACTACTGGAATTTATAATAGCTTTAAAGTATTATGTGATAATAATGGAAATCTGTATTACGCCACTAGAAACTTTGCATTACAAAGATCAACTGATGGAGGATCTACTTTTACAGCAATTACACCTTCGAGTCAAGCTAGTGTAAATTGTACAGATATTGAATTTAGTAGTACAGGTATTTTACATGCAAGTTTTGGCTATGGTGGATCAGTTTCCTATTATAAAACGAATAACCCTTCAAATGTTACACCTGCTACATGGCTCAGTAGCAATAGTTTAATTCTAGAAAGTACTGCAAGAAGATTTGAAATGGCTGTTCAAGGAGATACTCTTTATGGCGTTACAACTAATGCATCTAACAATGTAGATAATTGTTATAGATCAGTCGATGGTGGTGATAATTGGACAAAAATGAATTCTAGTATTTATACAAGTTCTTTATCTAATACTCAAGGTTGGTATAATATATCATTGACAATTAATCCAAGAAATGCGAATGAGTTTATTGTTGCAGGTTTAGATGCCTATCTTTCTGCTGATGCAGGTTCTTCAATTTCAAGATTAACTTATTGGGTTGGTAATGGAACTTATGTACATGCAGATCATCATTTTGTTCAATGGTGGGTTACACCGTCAAATGAAACTAAATTAATAATGGCAACTGATGGTGGAATTTTTTATTCAAGTAC
>JAYVBS010000047.1:0-4259 GCA_043750315.1 Chitinophagaceae bacterium | reverse complement strand
GAACCCAGCTATAATCTATTTCCTTTTCTTTTCTCAATAGTAGTATTTGTTCCTATTGAAAAAATATAAGGCTCACTTCTACTTTCACCATTTCCATCAGTTTGTAAAACAGGAAGTTTATTTTCATCAAGTGTTTGAATAGTCCAAATAAACCTAAAAGGTAAAGAATCAGAAGCATTAAATGCCAATCGAGGTTGCCAAATATATTGAGTAATAGCTCTAACAACTTCATCTAAAACTGGCTGATTGCTTCTTAAAGCTTGTACTGGTTTTTGATTGGATAATATTTCAAAAACTTGTATTCGATAATATGGCGGAATTTTTGCAATTGGTGTAAGTGGTGTCCAACGAAAAATAATTGCAGTTTGAGCAGTATTTTTGTTTAATTCTGTATTATTTGAAGGCATGATAAGAAAAGGCAACTGGAAAGCTACTAAATTAAAAAATTTACATTTTACTGCTGCAACAGGTTGATATGTATCTGGTGTTACAGGTTGAACACATAATTGATAATTATCTGCAGGTAACTTACCTGTTTTATCTAACGTAGTTTTATATTTTCCTGAGAAAACCATTATTTCTAATGGCATAACATCTTTGCTAAAAAAAACTGTGGTGCCACTTCTTAAAATAATTCTTGGGGCTCTTGTTAAATCTGTTGTTGCAATCACAGTTCCATCAGTAAGCTTAATTTCTGTTTTAAAAACTATGGTTTGAGGATTTGGATCAATTTTAGTTACTATAAAATTGATTATAGAATTTCTATTTGCCCATTCGCTTAAAACAGCAGTTGGAGCATTTTGAACCTCAAGTGTTGTATTTAATTGTGCAATTGACAATGCACTATAAAAACTAAGTAGTAATACGATAATATATTTTTTCATCTTTAATTTTTTAGTTGATTTTAAGTTGCAATTTTAAAATTTATATTGCAGCCCAGTTCTTAAATTACTTTCTAAATAATTTGCTCCTATTAATGGTATAGAGCCTAATTCATCACCATATTTAAAATAGTTGGTTGATAGAAAAGTATTCCAACTTAATTTTTTATCAATCTTCCAATCTATATTACATGATGCAATTAAATTTTTGTTTGAAGAAAAATTATTGAGTTTACCAATGGTATATTGTAACTGACCTTTTAATTGTAATTTCTTTTTTGCAATTGGAAAACCAATGCTGCTACTAAAAGTTAGCAAGGAATTTTTAAAAGTAGGCATTGTATTACTAAAATATAAAATACTAAAATCTGGTGTAAGTTCTTTATTAAAATAAACAGGCACATAAGTTAATAATGCTGTGTGTGTATTATTGCTTGTAACTATACCTGAAATAACATCTCTTTCATCATACTTACTATAGTTGTAACTCATAGTTAAAATATTCGACATGGTTGAGTTTGACCAAGTATAAGTTGGACTAATTCCCAAATCATTACTTACATTTTTTATCCCAAAAGGATTTGATCCACTAGCACTTTCAAAACCAAAATTGTTATAGTTAATGTTTATACTAAACTTATCGCTAAACTGTGTAAACCAATTAATGTTGCCAATAAATTGTTCGGCTTTAAGCGATGTATTACTTAAATTATTTATGCGTTGACCAATACTTGCAGTAACATTTATTTTATTTTTCCAAGCATTAAAACGAGTATTGATTGTGTTATCCCATTTATCGGGTTGCATTAAAGGAAAACCTGTGGTTTGATAACCTGCTCCAATATATTTTGTGGCATAACTAATATCGAAGTTTGGAGATTTTTTTCCAATAGAACCAATTGCAGCAACATCTTTTATGGTAGATGTTCTTCCTTCGATAAATGGTTTAAAAGACAAATTAGTATTCACATTTGCTAATGGTTGATTTAAATCTTGTGTAAAAAAACTTTGTCCAACTTCAGCTTTAAAAAACCATCCCTTTTTAAAAAATTTATCTACCTGAAAACTAAAATTAAACCCCTCTTGAGGTTTCACTAACAATGGAGGAGAAATAACAGAAGTAATATTATCTTTCCCTTTAGAAAAATTAAGTGAAACTTTATAACTTCCTTCTTTTTCTCTACCTAACTGAAACATAAAATGGCTTCTTTTATATGCACCAATAATACCATTTGGCAATGGCAATGGGGATTGATTAATTGATTGTTGTGAAAGACCAGTGAAAAATTTAATCATAAATTCTCCAGGATGTAAATTAAACCCTGCACCAAAAATGCCTATATCGCCTGTACTTAAATCACTATAATTTAAATACTGAGTTCCCAATAATAATTCTGCCCATTTATATTTTGGATTGATAGAAAAATTATTCATTGGGTTTGTAATAAATTGCCCAACAGTTTGATTTTTTAAACCAGCATAAGGACCAGCAAAATTTGTTGCAACTGCAGCAAAATTAAAATTCAGTGGAAGTGTGAATTTTTCACTGAATTGAATTGATGGTGCAAAATTAAACCGTACTTGATTCCATGGTTTACGAGGATTATAAAAACTACTGCCAGTTGGTTTAACATCTAATCCATAGCCCTCATATGTAATGCCCATGGTGCCAATTAATTTTATGGGAGTTTTTTTCTTAGCATCATTTTGAGCAAAAGCACTTACTGCATAAATGCTTATTGTTAAAAGGAAGATTAATTTAATTTTCATAAGTTTTTTTTGAAAAAAATTAAAACATTGTTTAACACTAGTTATTTTTTTGTGAAATCAAATTACTTAATGCAGATTGTCCACCATCTGAAGTAAACACTTTAATTGCATAAATATTTTCTTTATTAACTACATTATCTACAAATATTTTTTCAGTAATTTTTTTGTATTGAATTAAATCGCCTTTATCATTTTTTTTGTAGATAGCAAAAGTTGCCCCTTTGTATTTTTCTGGATAATCCCAACTTAACACAATTTTTTTATCTTGAATTTTAGTTGACAGATTAGTAACCACAGGCCTTACTCCACTATCAAAAGGTTTACCATAAACCATATTTGCAAATCCCGAAAACAAATTACTTTCATCCATTGCTCTAACAGAATAATAATAAGTAACTCCAGTTTTTACATTGGTATCTATTATTTGTTTATCGGTTGGTTTTAATTTCATTAATAATTTCCAATCATCTGTAACATTTACTTTTCTATAAACAATTTGCTCTTTAACATCTATACTTGAGCTTGGAGCAAAATATAATTCAACCTGATTTTCCTTAACTATAACATTAGTAAAAACTGGTGTTATTGGAGGAATGGTATCTGGCCTTTTTACAATTGCCATTTCGGAAAAAACAGATTGATTATAATTAAAATCTAAGGCTTTAATTCTATAAAATATTTTCTGAGTTAATGAATTTAAACCAACAGTATCATAGAAAATTAATTGAATACTTGAAGTATCAAATTTATCTTTCTTAAATAACTCCTTAACAACACTTAGTTCGTGTTCTGCACTATTACTTTTATAAATTCTATACCCTTTTAAATCTTTTTCTTTTCCTAATTTAATTTTAAGTGTTACAATTCCTAGTGTGTCAATTAATGCAGATTGAATTTCTGGTTTTGCAGGAGGTGTGCTATCTATTAAAGTAAGAAAAGCTGGGTAAGATGAACTGATGTTTCCTGCAGTATCTAAAGCATACACTACATAATAGTTATTCTCGTTTTCATTAAAACTTTTGTCGATATATTTTCTTGTAATACTTGATAACAAAGTAGTGTGAAGAATTGTAAAATTTCCAGAATCTTTGTTAGATCTTGCTACAATAAATCCTTTTAAGTCTTTAAGGTCTCCATACATATCCCAAGCAACTTCAACTTCTTTTGGATTAATTTGTTTAGGAAGTTTTTGTATAGGTGCATCGGGTGGAGTTAAATCTTTTGGCATTCCTTTTACTTCGGCAAAAAGCACTTTTTCACCAAATGATGTTAATCCATAAAAACGATATTGATACCATTTATAATTTACTAATGAATCGTCTTTAAATATTCCATTAACATTTCCATCGTAGCCATCTCCTTTTGAATCATAAAAAGGAGTTTTATTTAAAGGCTTAAAACTAGTTTCACTATCAGATTTTCTTTCAACAAAATAACCAGAAATATTGGGATTGATAGTCCATGCAAAAGTTAGTTGTTTATCTTCTGCATAAACAAATACTTCATTTTTATATTTGTTGGGATTAATTGCTGCTTTGATATTAACCAACCCATTTTCTATTTTATATAAATCAGATTTTGCAGAAATATTAATTCTGTAAGTATAAA
>JAYVBS010000046.1:0-4300 GCA_043750315.1 Chitinophagaceae bacterium | reverse complement strand
AAGATTGGTGGCCTTGTAAAGCAGATATGCAAGATAAAATTGATTCTTTAGATATTATTGTTACAGTACCTAATACATTTTGGGTTGCAGCAAATGGGGCAATGATTGATTCAACAATAAATGGTGCAAATAGAATATTTAAATTTAAACATCGATACCCAATAGCTAGTTATTTAGTAGCATTAGGTATTGGAAAATATAATAGATATGATTTAGGAAATTTACCAGTTGGCTCAATCGCTGTACCTTTTGTTTTAAATATGTTTCAAGGAAAATCTTTAGCAACAGAAACAAGTATTCTGAATGTTATGAATAATCACAAACAAGTATTCGCTGCTTTTAATAACTTATTTGGAGACTATCCTTTTGCAAAGGAAAAACATGGCTTTTACGAATTTGGATTTAGTGGTGGCATGGAACACCAAACCTTTTCTGGTATTGGTGGCAGTAGTTTACAAAGCAATAGTATTTTAGCACATGAATTAGCTCATCAATGGTGGGGAGATAAAGCAACATTTTCTACATGGAATCATTTGTGGTTAGCTGAAGGTTTTGCTACATACAGTGAAGTTTTAGCTGCAGAATATGTACCTGCTTTGGCTATTAGTCCTATTTCTAAATTAGCTAGTGTAAAAAACAGTGCTCGGTCTAATACTTCGTCATCAATTTTTCTTAATAATATAGCAAGTTCTAACACAATTTGGACCAATACCAACACAACAGCAATATATAATAGAGGTTGTATGGTTGCATCGATGTTAAGAACATTAATGGGAGATACAAAATATTTTACAGCTTGTAAAAATTATTTGAACAATATTAATATAGCTTACAAATCTGCAACAACAAGCGATTTACAAACTCAAATGGAAAACCAGTTTGGCGAAAACATGACTAGTTATTTTAATGAATGGATTAATAATAAAGGCACACCAGATTATACTGTTCTTTGGGGCAATAATGCAAATAACATAAGTATTAATTTATCTCAAACCATTAATTCATCAGGCTCAACTGGCATAACATCAACTCATTTCCCAATGCCAGTTGTATTAAAAATTGCCAATGCTTCAGCAACCATTGATACCACAATTGTTATCTATCACAAAAGCCCCTATATATTAATGTATTCAGGACAAGGCGTTGGTAGTACAGTTATTGGAAATGTAATTTCGTACAATTTATCTTTTATACCCTCAACTGTAACTTTTGATCCAGAGAATAGAACCATGGCAAATGCAACTGTAAATTTTTCAAGTGCTTTAGCTATAACAAATGTTAAGCTGAATGCAACAGCAATAAGAACACAGCATATTTTAAATCTAGAATTGATAAGCGATGAGAAGATTGAAAAAGTAGAATTAGAACAAAGTAAAGATGGCATTCATTTTGAAATGATGAATGAAATGCAAGTAATACATTCTAATAAATCTTATCAGCTTATCATCTCAAATCCAAAATCGAATTCATTTTATAGAGCTAAAATTTTCAGCATAAATAAAATTGTAATTTCAAACACCATTCTTATTGAAGCTTTTGATCGAGAAAGTAAAATTCAGATCTATCCAAACCCAGCCCATCATCAAACTTCAATCTATTTTGAAAATAAAAACAACAATAAATTAAGCGTTAAGCTTCTATCTATTGATGGCAAAGAATTACAAGAAATTGAAACCATTAAAGATTTTATTACTTTGAATACAAATAAATACTTAAATGGTACATATATTATTCAACTGTTTGCAGAAAAAATACTATTAGCATCAAAGAAAATATTCATTAATCATTAAACAACAATTGTTTTAAATCTATTTTTAACAATTAAAAGCCAAATTGAACGTTTAAATTTGCATAATCTATACTGTAAAAATTGAAATGTTTAGAATAATGTTATTAGCAATTATTTCTTATTTTTTATTTTCATGCACCAATGCCACCTTTTCTGATGTTGTAAAGTCAGAGAATGATTCTACCTATAGTCATAAACCTTTAACAGATTATACAAAAGAGTTTTATAAAACACAAATTCAAAATACCTATAACCGACTTTTAGCAAATGGTAGTTTTAGTGGAGGAATTTTAGTAGCAAAGAATGGAGAAATTTTATTTGAAGATTATAAAGGTTTTGCAAATTATGCTTCAAAAACACTATTAACAAGAAACACGCCAATTCATATTGCTTCGGTTTCAAAAACATTTACTGCAATTGCAATTTTACAATTAATGGAAAAAGAAAAATTGTATTTAGATGCAGATGTTAGAAATTATTTACCCAACTTTCCTTACAGTAATATCATTGTAAAAAACCTTTTAAGTCATAGAAGTGGTTTGCCAAATTATGTTCATTTAATGGATGGCAGAAGTGTTATATTAACTCGAAAAAAAAATAAAAGAGGTAAATGGGTAACATATAAAAAAGTTGTTGTGTTTAATGAGAGTAATGATCTAGTTACAAACGAAAAAGTTTTAAAATTCTTAGTAGAAAAACGTCCAGCTATTGAGGCGTTACCAAACAAAAAATTTAATTATTGCAATACAAATTTTGCTTTATTAGCTTTAATTGTTGAAAAAGTAAGTGGCCAAGATTTCCCAACTTATGTAAAAGAACACATATTCAACCCACTTGGAATGTATAATTCTTATGTATTTAGTTTTAAAGATATTGTAAGATATACTCCATCATATAAATACAATTTTGCTGCTTATGGAATTGAAAAATTAGATTGTGTTTATGGAGATAAAAATGTATACAGTACACCACCTGATTTATTGCTTTGGGATCAAGCATTATATAATGAAAAACTTGTTAAAAAAGAAACCTTGCAATTGGCTTTTACTCCCTATAGTAATGAAAGACCTGGCCTTCATAATTATGGTTTAGGGTTTAGATTATATACCTACCTAGATAAAACAATTCCATATCATAATGGTTGGTGGCATGGCAATAATGCAGTTTTTACCAGATTAGTTCAAGATTCTGCTACAATTATAGTTTTGGGAAATAAGTTCAATTCTAAAATATATAAAACTAAAGAATTGGCCAATATTTTTACGCAAAGTGCTCAAAGTTTTATTGAAGAAGAGCAGTAATACTTTTATCTACGTTTAATCTAATCTTTTTAGACTCAAACCCCTATTTTTGCCTCCCGAAAATTTTATTAATTTAACTTATGAATTATTTATTTTACACAGTACCCTTAATGGGCATTATTGGTCTTATTTACACACTTATAAAGTTTAATTGGGTTTCTAAGCAAAATGCTGGTAACGAAAGAATGAAAGAAATTAGCACTTATATTGCTGATGGAGCTATGGCTTTCTTAAAAGCTGAATGGAAAATTTTAGGATATTTTGTTTTTATAGTTGCAATGTTATTAGGCTTTATGGCATATAAAAATCATGAAAGCCACTGGAGTATAGCAATCTCATTCATCATTGGTGCAGTATTTAGTGCAACTGCTGGTTATATAGGAATGAAAGTAGCTACAAAAGCAAACGTTAGAACAGCAGAAGCAGCAAAAACAAGTTTATCTAAAGCACTAAATGTATCTTTTACAGGTGGTGCAGTAATGGGTTTAGGGGTTGCTGGTTTGGCTGTATTAGGTTTAGGTGGTTTATTTTTATTACTTAAACATTTTTTGGCACCAACTGGTGATGCAGCAGGTATGCTAAAAACTATTGAAGTGCTTACAGGCTTTTCTTTAGGTGCAGAAAGTATAGCACTTTTTGCTCGTGTTGGTGGTGGTATTTATACAAAAGCTGCTGATGTTGGAGCTGATTTAGTGGGTAAGGTTGAAGCTGGAATTCCTGAAGATGATCCTCGTAATCCTGCAACTATTGCAGATAATGTAGGTGATAATGTAGGGGATGTTGCTGGTATGGGTGCTGATTTATTTGGCTCTTATGTAGCAACTGTGTTAGCAACTATGGTTCTTGGACAACAAACAAAATCTATTGATGCATTTGGTGGTTTAGCCCCAATTCTATTGCCTATGGTAATTGCTGGTGTTGGAATTCTTTTATCAATTATTGGAACTTTTTTTGTAAAAATTAGTGATAACGCTGGTATAAGTACAGAAGCTGTTCAAAAGGCATTAAATATGGGTAATTGGGGTTCAATGATTCTTACAGGAATTGCTGCTTATTTTATTGTAAATTATATTCTACCCGAAACAATGGTTTTACGTGGACTAGAATTTACTCGTAATGGAGTTATTGGAGCAATTGGTGTTTGTTTAGTTGTTGGTGCTTTAATGAGTATCATTACTGAGTACTATACTGCCATGGGTAAAAGACCTGT
>JAYVBS010000045.1:0-4329 GCA_043750315.1 Chitinophagaceae bacterium | reverse complement strand
ATAATATGACCAGAAATCATATTAGCAAATAACCTGATGATTAAAGCAAAAGGCTTTGTAAAAATTCCAAGTATTTCTACAGGCACCATAATAAATTTTACTCCCATTGGTACAGGTGGATTAAAAATATGAGCCCAAAAATGTTTATTTGTATTTATTAAAATAACAACAAAAGATACAATACCTAACATTGCTGTGAAAGCAATGTTTCCACTTACATTGGCTGTACCTGGTACTAAGCCAATAATGTTATTGATTAAAATCACAAAGAAAATAGTGAGTAATAATGGCATAAATTTTTGATATTTATGACCTAAGTTTGGTTTAGCTACTTCATCTCTTACAAAAGTGATAACTGGTTCAACAGCATTTTGAAATCCTTTAGGAGCTGATGTTACACCTCTTCCATTTTTATAATGCTTTGCTACACCCATCATTAACCAAACTAATAAAACCATGGATAAAATGTTTTGAACCACATTTTTAGTTAATGAAATATCGTAAATTTTAGAATTTAAATCAGGTAAACCATTTGCACCAACGGTATAAATTTGACCTTCTCTATATAAAGCTTGTCCTTTTTCATCTTTTGCTTCTTCTAAATGATGTTCTTTAGCAAAATGCTCTGTATATAACATATAACCATCATGAGCTTTATGACCATGATGAAAAGCAGATGACATAAAACAACTAAACCCTTTTTCTGAATGATATAAAATTACAGGTAAAGGAATGGTAATTTGTTTTTCGTTAATATTAAAAAAGTGAAAATCATGAGCATCAGAAACGTGTTCAATAATAATTTTTGCAGGATTTATTTTCTCATTTTCATCCTTCGTTTCGTTAGCTAAAGATGTATTAGAAATGAATAATACAGAAAGTCCAAATGTCAATAAACTAAAGGTTTTCACTAATCTTGAAGACATCACGCTTTTCAAATTTTTTGCAAATATAGGGAGATGCCATTTAAAACTATTAATCGTTAGACCTATTTAGGTTGAATTTTTAACAAAACCATTTAAAATAAATTCTTAACCTTAACCTAATCTCTACTATTTTTGATGTTGTCTATGCTAGCATTTGTAAGAGGAAATTTTGTTAATAAATCACCAGCCAAAGTTATAGTTGATGTAAATGGAGTGGGCTATGATGTACAAATAAGTTTAAATACTTATGAATCCATCCAAGCCAAAGAAAATGGATTATTATATACTTATTTACATATAACTGAAAATTCACAAACACTTTTTGGTTTTTTTGAAACTAAAGAGAAAGAAATTTTTATTCATTTAATTAGTATTTCTGGAGTAGGTGCATCTACAGCAAGAATGATGCTTTCTGGCATGAAACCAACAGAATTGGCAACATGCATTGTTTCTGGAAATTTGAATGAATTAGTTAAGATAAAAGGCATAGGAAAAAAGACTGCAGAATTATTAGTAGTTGGCTTAAGAGATAAGCTAAGTGGTTTTGTAGGTGAAATGGATACAATATCTTATAGTCTAAATCCGTTAGAGTTAGATGCAGTAAACGCTTTAATTGCACTAGGAATTGGAAAACCTATGGCTGAAAAAGCAGTAAAAAAAGTTATTCAAACAGACACTGAATTATCTATACAAGAAATTATTAAACAAGCTTTAAAAAATATATAACTATTGCTGTAACTCTACTTAACTAAGTTTTCATTTTTTGAAACAGAATATTTTTAAAGCTTTGAGCTGTTTATTATTTGGTACAATATCCATGTTCCAGCAGGGTTATTCTTTTGCTCAAACCCAAACAGATTCATTAAAATATCCATTACAAGATAGAAGGGGTGATAAATTTACTTGGAGAAATTTAAATACATTCAATATAGGCGATACATCTATTCTTAAGCAAACAATTGAGTACGATTTTAAAACCAAAAGATATTACATTACTGAAAAAATTGGCACTAGAACTTATAGAAAACCTACTTATTTAACTTTTCAAGAGTTTTATGCTCTTAAATCAAAGCAGCAAGAAGCAATAAACTTTAAATTAAGAACAGATGCACTATTTAATTTAAACAAAAAAACACTACGTCCAAACCATATTGTTTATCCAAAGTTTTTCGATAGAACTTTTGGTTTAGGCAATATAGCTCCAAATGCTGCAAGTGCTGTAAACAATGCAAAATCAGCTATTGATAATACAAAAAAAGCAATTGCAGATGCCAGCAAAACTGCAAAAAATCCTTTAGGTTCATTAATTGATATTAAACCTACAGGTAATATTGATATTTTAATGGGATATCAAGGTCAATACACCAACAACCCAACCATTCCTGAAAGAGCCAGAAGAACAGGTGGATTTGATTTTGATATGAATGCTAACGTTGGTGTTAATGCTAATATTGGAGACAAACTTAAACTTCCTATCAACTATAACACACTGGCTAATTTCGATTATCTCAATCAAATAAAGTTAGACTATAAAGGCAGTGACGATGAAATTCTAAAAAGCATAGAAGCAGGTAATATAGGTTTTGAATCTAAAGGAACTTTAATACCTAGTGCAACCAATTTATTTGGTATAAAAACACAGTTACAATTTGGAAAATTATTTTTTACAGCAGCTTTAGCCAATCAAAGAAATCAAAGACAAAACCAAACCTTGCAAGGTGGTGCAGCAGTTACAATTATTCAAAAAAAGCTAAGTGATTACGATGAGAATCGTCACTTTTTAGTTGCACAACATTTTCGAAAAGATTTCAATAAAGCCATGAGCAAATTGCCTGTTGTGGTAAGCCAAATTCAAATTCAAAGAATTGAAGTTTGGGTAACCAATAGAAATGGTGCAACTACAGATGCAAGAGATGTAATTGGTTTTGCCGATTTAGCAGAAAGTGAAGTATCGAATACAAATATTGCCCCAAGAAATAATAACACTCAACCAGATAATGGTAATAATTCACTTTATAATAGTTTAATTTCTAATGCAAATAATAGAGTTCCCTCTCAAATAAATAGTAGCATGTTGGCTTTAGGGTTACAACCTGTAAATGATTATGAAAAAACCTTTGCTAGAAAATTAACTGCTAACGAATATATTTTTAATCAACAGTTAGGAATGTTATCCCTAAACTCTCAATTGTTGCCAGATGAAGTTTTAGGAGTTGCATATGAATACTCTTTAAATGGAAGGGTATATAAAGTTGGAGAATTTAGTCAGGAAGTTGCTTTAGATACTTCATCTCGACAAGCAGGGGTTCAAAAAATGTTATTCTTAAAATTATTAAAAGCAACATCTGCAAGAGTAAAACTTCCTATTTGGAGGTTAATGATGAAGAATGTGTATTCATTAGATATGGTAGGAATTAGTAGAGAAGATTTTAGATTAAATATTCTCTATGAACAACCTAGTGGTGGAATGAATAGATACTTACCAGAAAGCTCACCTGCAGTTGAAGGAAGACCATTAATTTCTATCATTGGTTTAGATAATTTAAATAACAGAAACGACCCACAACCTGATGGCCAATTCGACTTTGTAGAAAACTTCACCATCCTTCCTCAATATGGTAGAATTATTTTGCCAAAACTTGAACCATTTGGTGCAGATTTAGATACCTTGGCTTTTGCAGGTATGCCAGATTCCACAAGAAAAAAATATGTGTATCGATATTTATATGATACTATTAAAGCAATTGCTCAGACCTATGCAAATCTTGACAGATTTTATATGCAAGGGCAAGCAAAAGGAACTAGTGGAAGCGAAATTTATTTAGGTGCTTTTAATATTCCACAAGGTTCTGTTCGAATTAATGCAGGTGGACAATTACTTGTTGAAGGATCTGATTATACCATAGATTATAATTTAGGTTCTGTAAAAATTCTTAATCAAGCCATATTAAATTCTGGAGTGCCAGTAAATGTTTCATACGAAAACAATGCAAATTTTGGAATACAACAAAAAGGATTTTTAGGTTTAAGGTTAGATTATAAAGCAAGCAAAAAACTTTCGTTTGGTGCAACTATGGAACGATTAAATGAACGACCATTTTTTACTAAAATGAATATTGGTGATGACCCTGTAAGGAATACCATTTATGGTGTAGATTTCAGTTATAAATCTAACTGGCCACAGTTAACTAAGTTATTAAATAAGTTACCATTTTATAACAGTAAAGCCATGAGTAGTATAACTGCATATGGTGAAGCTGCATATTTTAAACCTGGCCATCCACCTCAAATAGGTAGTGGTGGTAATGGCTTAATTTATATTGATGATTTTGAGGGAACTAGAAGCAGTTTAGATTTAAGATTTCCATTAATTTCATGGACTTTAGCTTCTACACCTCAAGGT
>JAYVBS010000044.1:0-4340 GCA_043750315.1 Chitinophagaceae bacterium | reverse complement strand
TTACTTTTAAACCAATTTCTCCAGACTGATCTTGCCTTAAATTGTTTTCTAATCTTAGAGTATAACCAACGAATTTATCTTTTTTGCTAAAAATTCCTTTTTTATTTAGTGATATAATTCTTGGTTTTATTGAATTTTTATCCTTTACATACGATGAATAATTATTGCCACCAACAGAATAAGTTGGTTCAGAAAATTTTAAAGGTTTCTGTGCTTGAAGTTGTATAGACGCGAATGCAATGAGCATGATTTGGGCCCACTTTTTAATATTTTTATTACTGTATGGATACAGTTGATGCATAGGTACGGCTGTCAAGTTATATGCTATAACGTTTTTTTTGAACAAAAATTATATTGAAAACAGCTATAATTTAATTGATTAGTATATGCTTAGAAAAGAGTAACTTTTTATTATACAAACTTAAACGCATCTCCATCAAACAAACCCTTATCACTTAGTTTTAAATGTGGTATTACTAAAAGTGCCATAAAGCTTAAAGTCATGAATGGAGATTGTAATGTACTGCCCAATTCATTTTTTGTAAAAAGATCAATTTTTGTATATTCTGCAGCAACTTTATACCCATCTTCATCACTCATTAAGCCTGCAATGGGTAATGGTACAATTTGGGTTTGGTAATTATCAGAAGCAGCAACACCACCTTTACATTCAATTACTTTGTTAATGGCTTTACATATGCTTTCATTGTCAATCCCAACAGCAACAATATTATGACTATCATGTGCAACTGTTGATGCTAGTGCACCTTTTTTCAATCCAAAATTTTTAATAAATGCTTTTGCAATGGGTGCATTATTATAGCGATTTACAATTACTATTTTTAAAACATCTTCTTCAATATTGCTTACTAAAACTTCATTTTGTTGTAGCAATTTTTTATCAATATCAATTCTATTAGTAATCAATTGACCATCCAAAGCTACAATTACAGGAACAGTTTCTGTTTTAAAATCATCAACTAAGAATTCTAAATCTTTTTCTTCAATTGGGTTACAGTTGAATTTATTAATCGGAGAAACTTTTTTTGAAGGAATGTATGATTGTCCATTTTCTGCAACTAATTCTCCATTAATATAGGTTTTTACAATATTGAAATTGATTAAATCCTTAGCTACAATAAAATCTGCTTTATCACCAACTTTTAACATACCAACATCAAGTTTGTAATGAAGAATTGGATTGATACATGCTGCTTGTAAAACTTTAAACACATCAATTCCTTTAGCAACTGCTCTTGCACAAAGTTGATTGATGTGACCCAAAACCAAACTATCTGGATGTTTATCATCACTACAAAACATTATCAACTCTGGATAGTCGTTCAACAAATCAACTAAAGCTTCAAAGTTTTTAGCAGCACTACCTTCACGAATAATAATTTTCATACCGTGCTTTAATTTATCTAAAGCTTCTTCAGCAGTAAAACATTCATGGTCTGTACTAATGCCAGCATCAATATATTGTTTGGCTGTATCACCTCTTAATCCTGGAGCATGACCATCCACTGGTTTGTTGAGTTCATGAGCATAAGCAATCTTCTTCATTACTTCATCATCCTTAAATAAAACCCCTGGAAAATTCATCATTTCACTCAAGTATTTTATTTCATCTCGCTCAAGAAGTTTTTTTACATCATCACTATTTAAAGCTGCACCTGCAGTTTCAAAAACAGTTGCTGGTACACAACTTGGAGCTCCAAAGTTGAATTTAAAATTTACTTCTTTACCATTGTTAATCATAAAATCTATTCCCTCTAAACCACACACATTAGCAATTTCATGAGGGTCGCTAATAGTTGCAACAGTTCCATGAACAACTGCTAAACGAGCAAACTCACTAGGTACAAGCATACTACTTTCAATATGTACATGAGCATCTATAAAACCGGGGATAATATAATGTTGAATGTTGAGTGTTGAATGTTGAATTTCTGTAATTGATTTGATGAAATTGTTTTCAATTTCTACTTCAGCTGGGTATATTTTTTTATTCAAGATATCAACTAAATTGCCTTTTACTAAAAATGTATTTTGAGTCATCATCTTATATTTTTATTTGATAAAGTAACTGAAATTCACTTGAAATAATTCTAAATATTAATTTTACTTTTTATAAATTAACATCACTTTTTATCATCATTAAAAAGAAAATTATATAAAGTTTAACCATTCATGGTTATTTTCTTCCACTTATAGAAATCAACACTTCTGCATGTTTAAAAGCATTCATTTTTACATTGCAAAAGAAAATCTATATGAAAAATTTTATTTTAATGGGGTTAATGTTAGTTACAACCTTACTAAGTTCAGCACAAGAAATTAATGGAATTATAAAAGACGATAATGGCAAACCACTTGCTGGTGCTTCTATTACTTTACAAAAAGCAAAAGATTCTGCAATTGTTAAAGTAGCTGTTTCTAATAAAGAAGGTAACTATACTTTAATAAACATTAAAGAAGGAAAATATTTTGTTGCCACAAGCAGTGTTGGTTTTGCAAATCAAAGTTCCGAAATTTTTGATTTTGATGGAAAAAATTATAATGTTCCATCAATTATTTTAGCAAAAGCAACAAAGCAATTAAGCGATGTTACTGTAGTTAGCAAAAAACCTATGATTGAGGTAAAAGCAGACAAAACTATATTCAATATTGAAGGAAGTATTAATGCTACAGGTTCAGATGCATTTGAATTGTTGCGTAAATCGCCTGGTGTAATGATTGATAAAGATGATAATGTTTCTTTAAGTGGAAAAAATGGTGTTCAAATTTATATTGATGGCAGACCTTCGCCTTTATCTGGTAAAGATTTAGCAGACTTTCTTCGTTCTATGCAATCAAGCCAAATTGAAGCCATTGAACTAATTACAAATCCATCAGCAAAATATGATGCTGCTGGAAATGCAGGAATTGTAAATTTTAGATTAAAAAAGAACAAACTTTTTGGCACAAATGGTAGTGCTAATACTGGTTATGCAGTGGGTACTTATTCTAAATACAATGCAGGCTTAAATTTAAATAATAGAAATAATAAGACAAACCTTTTTGGATCGTATAATTATAATAATAATAAAAACCTCAACACCCTAAGTATTTATAGAGATTTATTAGATAGCATATTCGATCAAAAAGGGTTTATGTTAAATAAAAACCAAACACATAATTTTAAAACAGGGTTTGACTACTATGCTAATAAATACAACACTTTTGGAATTATAGTAAATGGAGGTTTCACAGAAAATGATATGATAAATAATGGTTCAACGCCAACTTTTTATAAACCAACAAATACATTAGTAAGAACTTTAGTAGCAAATAATTCTGCAGTTGGTAATAACAACAATATTAATATTAATGGAAATTATAGACATACAGATACTAGTGGTAGAGAATTAAATATTTATGCTAACTATGGAAGGTTTAATATTAAAAATAATCAACAACAACCTAATAGTTATTATGATGCCATAGGTGCTTTTACCTATAAAAGAGATTACAATATGATAGCCTCTAGTATCATCAACATATCTAATATCAAAGCAGATTATGAACAAGGCTTTAAAGGTGGAAAAATTGAAACTGGTGCAAAAATTTCTTATGTAAAAACTTCAAATGATTTTCAAAGATTTGATGTGAGTGGAAATAGCAAAACTCTAGATACTGCAAGAAGTAATCAATTCAATTATAAAGAAAATATTAATGCAGCCTATTTAAATTTCAATAAGCAGTATAAAGGTTTTATGATTCAATTAGGGGTTAGGGTTGAGAATAGTAATATTACTGGTAAATCTGTTGGTAAAACAAAAAATGGCGTTGGTTATTATGATTATGATTCAACCTTCGACAGAAACTATACAAACCTATTTCCTAGTGCATCAATTACTTTCAATAAAAATCCAATGAGCCAATGGGGATTAAGTTATAGCAGAAGAATTGATAGACCAGCATATCAAGATTTAAATCCATTTGAGTTTAAATTAGATGAATATACTTTTCAAAAAGGTAATACATTATTAACGCCACAATACACTAATAGCTTTAGTTTAACCAATACTTATAAGTATAAATTAAATACAACTATAAATTATAGTCATGTTAATGATGTGTTTACACAATTGTTAGATACAGCTGAAAAATCTAAGAGTTTTATAACTAAAAAGAATTTGGCTCAGCAAGATATTATCAGCTTAAGTATTAGCTATCCTCTTCAAATTAATCAGTATAGTGCATACTTTAGTTTAAATGCTAACTACTCTCATTACAAAGCCAATTTTGGAGCAGGACGAACTGTTGATTTAGATGCCTATACTGCAAACATATAT
>JAYVBS010000043.1:0-4349 GCA_043750315.1 Chitinophagaceae bacterium | reverse complement strand
TATCTGGCACCGGAGTTGCCATTATTACTCCTTTTAAAAATGATGAATCAATTGATTTTGATGCTTTAGGAAAAGTTATTAATTTTATAATTGATGGTGGTGTAAGTTATATTGTAAGTCTTGGTACTACTGGAGAAACTCCAGTTTTGGATTTGGAAGAAAAAAAGCAAATTCTGAATTATACTTTCGAAAAAGTAAACAATAGAATACCTATTGTTGTTGGTGTTGGAGGAAATAATACAAAAGCTGTTATTGCAGAAATGCATCAACTTCCTTTAGAAAAAGCTGTTGCCATTTTAAGTGCTTCTCCAAACTATAATAAACCAACACAAGAAGGAATTTTTCTTCATTATAAAACCATTGCAGAAAATGCTCCTAAGCCAATTATACTTTATAATGTTCCTGGAAGAACAGGAAGAAATATTAATGCTTCAACTATCACTAAACTTGCTCATGAGGTTCCAAATATCATTGGAATTAAAGAAGCTACAGATAGCATGCAACAATGCATGGAAATTTTAAGAGATAGACCAAAAGATTTTTTAATTGTTAGTGGGGATGATGCTTTAAGTTGTGGTCAAATTGCTTTAGGAATGGATGGAGTAATAAGTGTTGCAGCGAATTGCTTTCCTAAACAATTTTCAACAATGGTTAAAATGGCAAGAGAAAATAAATTTGAAGAAGCACGAGCAATTCATTACAAATTATTAAAAGGATATGATTATTTATTTGTTGAAAATAATCCTGCTGGAGTAAAGGCATTTTTGTATGAACTTGGATTAATTGATAACAATTTAAGATTACCATTAACCCCAGTAAGTAATAATTTGCAAAGTAGTATCAAATCTTATTTACAAAATTTATCTTAAAATCATCAAGAGTTAGGGGTTTACAATACTTATCAAACCTTATCTTCGCAGCCCAATAAAGTTCTTAATAAGGAAATGATAACTAGAAGAAATATACGTGTAAAAGTGATGCAACTTTTATATTCGATAGACTCAACAAATGATATTAATGCTTTCAAGAATCCCACTACCACATTAGAAAAAAAGTTTACTCAAACTAGTGAGCTATTCACTTATCTTTTTCATCATATTGTTTCTGTTGCAAAATATGCAGAAGTTTCAGCAAAGCATAGAGCTTCTAAATATGTTCCAACAATTGAAGATTTAAGTGTAAATACTAAGGTTTCAGGCAATCAAATTCTTTGGGAAATTATTGAAAACCCATCTTACCAAAATGCTATTGAAACTTTTAAAACAAATAATATTTGTGAAACAGATATTATTCGAAAATTATATACTCAACTTATAGAAACCAAAGAGTATCAGATTTACATCAACCAACAAAATAGAGAACGTAAAGAGGAGTTAGAAATGTTCAGTTTTATCTTCAATAATATTATGTTGCAATCTGAATTATTTATATCAGTTGCAGAAGATAATTTCGATAATTGGGATGATGATGCTGAAATGTTGCAAACTGTAATCAATAGTTATTTCAACAAAATTCAAACATTAAAATTTCTTCAACTGATTGATAAAGACAAGTTGCATTATGCTAAAACTCTTTTAAATACTTGTTTAGAAAAGAAAAAATATTTGCTTGAACTAATAACGCCTAAGTTTAAAAATTGGGATGCAGATCGTATTGCATCGATTGATATGATAATTTTACAAATGGGTTTATCAGAATTGTTATATTTTGAAACAATTCCAACTAAAGTTACAATTAACGAATATATTGATATTGCTAAAGAATACAGTACTATTCAAAGTGGACAATTTGTAAATGGAATTTTAGATAATTTACACAAGGAGTTATTAGCTCAAGGAAAAATTAATAAAGTTGATTTTAAAAAAGTAAGAAAATAATTTAAAAAAGATGAAAAAAATTATTTACATTATTGCAGTGATTACTTTATTTATTTTTTGTAATAACGATGCAAAAAATAAACGAGTAAATATCAATACTCAAGAAGATACTTCTAACTTCACCACAATAAAATGGGTGGATACTACTTCCAATTTTGATAGTATTAAGCAAGGAGAAAAAAAATCTTTCACCTATAAGTTTATGAATACTGGAGTTAAACCTTTGATATTAACTGAAGTTAGACCAGGCTGTGGCTGTACAGTTGCAGATTATAGCAAAATGGCTATTTTGCCTGGAAAAGAAGGTTGGGTTACTGCTAATTTCGATAGCAAACGTTTTTGCGATCAAGTTACAAAATCAATTTTAGTAATTTCTAATACTAGTAATGAAAAAGAAAGAGTGCTTAAATTTTCTGGGGTAATTACAAATTGTGAAAGCAACGATAAATTAGTTGTGCCACATGAATTAAAATAATTTTAAACAATAATAAATATCAAATATGACAGTTCTATTTTACATTTTACAAGCACCAGGGCAACAAAGCCCTTACTTTTCTTTTTTAATGATTGGTGGTATGATCTTAGTGTTTTGGTTATTCATGATTCGTCCTCAAGCAAAAAAAGCAAAAGAGCAAAAATCGTTTATTGAAAATTTAAAGAAAGGCGATAAAGTGGTTACCATTGCTGGTATTCATGCTTCTATTTATAAAATTAATGAAGATGGTACTTTGCAAATTGAAGTAAATCCTGGAAGTTATTTAAAGATTGAAAAATCTGCAATTAGTCAGGAGTGGAGTTTAGCTGCAAATAAAGCTTCAGCTTAATTATTTTTTTAAATATTTATAAATCCTAAATGCTCTTTGTGTTTGGGATTTTTTTATGTTGTAATTTTGATACATGTTAAAAGTAGGATTAACAGGTGGTATAGGTTCTGGAAAAACAACAGTTGCCAAAATTTTTCAAATGCTTGGTATACCTGTATTTGATGCAGATAGTAATGCAAAACAAATAATGAATACTAATAAAATAATTAAAAAAGAATTGATAGCAGCATTTGGTAAAAGTATTTTTAATGATGATGAATTGGATAGAAAAAAATTAGCAGCCATTGTTTTTAATGATAAACAAAAATTAAAACTACTCAATAGTATTGTACATCCAGAAACCATTAAAGCCAGCGAAGATTGGGTTAAGCAACAACATTCTAAATATGTAATTAAAGAAGCTGCACTTTTATTCGAATCTGGTAGCAATAAAGAATTAGACTTAGTAATAGGAGTGATAGCTCCCAAAGAAATTAGAATTGAAAGAGTAATTGCAAGAGATAACACTTCAAAAAAAGAAGCAGAGTTAAGAATCACTAAACAAAATGATGAAGAGATTACAAAAAAACTTTGTGATTATTCAATCATTAATGACGATGAACATTTAGTAATTCCTCAAGTGTTAGAGTTACATCAAATTCTAATGAATAAAGAAAAATTATAAAATAGATTTTCCACTTAAAGCATTGCTAACAGCAGCATCCATTGCACGTTCAGCAAATGGCCTAGAAATTTCGTTTAGCTCTTCAATTTTAGTTTGTATCAAATTTTTATCATTCATTGTTAATGATAATTGCAAAGCTTGTAAGGCATTTGCAGTTGCTAAAATTTCTTCTTTTGTTAAGAAATTAGAATTTTTCTGAATAAATTTTTCAGTAACACTTATAATTTGTTCCCCTTCGGTTTTAGCTTCAATTAAAGCTCTGGTTTCAATATCGTCTTTTGCATGTGTAATACTTTCCAAAAGCATTTTTTCAACTTCAGCATCTGTTAAACCATACTGAGGTTTTACTTCAACACTTTGTTCTACACCACTTCTTAATTCTTTTGCAGACACAGTTAAAATGCCATCAGCATTAATTAAAAAACCAACTTCAACTTTTGGCATACCAGCAGGCATTCCTGGAATTTCCGTAAAATTAAATTCAGCCAATTTTCTATTGTCTTTTACCAAATCTCTCTCACCTTGATAAACTGATATTCTCATACTGCCTTGTGCATCTTTTTGAGTTGTATATTGTCGAGAAACTTTATTTGGAATTTTTGAATTTCTTGGAATCAATACATCCATCAATCCACCCATAGTTTCTAATCCTAAACTTAAGGGTGTTACATCCAGCAACAAAAATTCTTTGTTATTCCCTGCAAGAATATCAGCTTGTATAGCAGCTCCTAAAGCAACTACTTCATCTGGATTAATAGTATCGTTAATTTCAGTTTTAAAGAAATCTTTTACAGCTTTTTTCACTGCTGGGACTCTTGTACTTCCACCAACTAAAACCACTGTTTCAATTTCATTTAAATTCAATTCTACATCATTCATTGCTTTTGTACAACACTCAATTGTTTTTTGAATAAATGGTTCTATTAAGTTATTGAAAGTTGCTACATCAATATTTAATTGATGATTGTTGATGATTGTTTTAAA
>JAYVBS010000042.1:0-4351 GCA_043750315.1 Chitinophagaceae bacterium | reverse complement strand
CTTTCATGAACAAGAATAAAATCCCATTTTAAGCCCCAACCACTGCCACTTAAATCTCTTCCTTTATATCCATTCTGAAACCCATTTCCATAAGCAATGGCACTTTGATGTTCCATACATAAATGTGGAGCTTCAACTAACTTATAACCATCTTCATAAAAAGGGTATGGACCAAACCAATACTCGAAAGCTTTAAGCATGGGTTTCACTTGCTGAAATTGTTCTTGTGCTTTTTCTTTATTGTAATCCAACACCCAATAATTCAAATCGAGTGTACCTTTTTCTCCCTGAAAAGTATCAGAAATATTTATATAATTACCAATGGATGGAATGATGTTGTAATTATTGATTGGATTTTTTACTTCCCAAGTATAAACAGTTTGGGGTTTAAAGTTTACAGTTGAAAGTGAGTCTAATTTTTGGTTTTGACTTTTAACTTTTGAAATTAATCTTCCATTTCCAACAGCAACTAAACTATCAGGAACAATGATGGTTAAACTTGCTCCATTATCAGGTTCATCTCCTTGATAATCTTTACAAGGATACCATGAACTTGCTCCTAAACCTTGACAGGCAACACTTACAAAAGGTCGTCCTAATTTATCTTTACTCCAAACCCAACCACCATCCCAAGGTGCACGTTTAGCTTCTCTAGGTTTGCCATGATAAATGAAATGTAATTTAAATTTTGAATTTAATTCGAGCTTATTATCTTCTAATTCAATTTGACAAACATTTCCTTTTTGCTCAAACTTCAATTTTGTTTTCACATTAAGAATTAGATTATCAATAATTAAAGGTTCTTGTAAATCTATTTGAATGAATTTTTGATTTTCTGTTTTGACTACTTTACAAGTAATGGTAACTTCTCCTTCAATTTCTTTCTTTTCAAAATTAGGTTTTACAGTAATATCATATCTCAATACATCCCACCAATCTCTGTTTTCATTATTGCTGCCTCGTAAAGTATCAGCTTTTGTAAAGACTTGCTTGTTTGAAATCGTGAGTTGTGCTTGAGAAACGCAAGTAAAAAGTAAAAAGGCAAAAGTAAAAAATGTATTTTTCTTCATCGATAATTTTACTATTTAATCATATTGTAAATAATAGTTGCAGCTTTTTCTGATGGACTTCCATCTGTATATAATTTATTCCAGAGTTCTTTATAGTCATGTTTTAGTTGCAGCTTTCTTTCTTCATTAAATAAAAGTTCTTCAAGTTCATCTTTTATATTTTCGGTTGTTAATTCATCTTGAATTAATTCTTTAACAACTAATTTATCCATAATTAAATTCACTAAAGAAATGAACTTAATTTTAACTACTCTTTTGCCAATTTGATAACTGATGTTATTGGCTTTATAGCAAACTACTTCTGGCACAGCAAATAAAGCACTTTCTAAAGTAGCAGTACCACTTGTAACTAATGCTGCACTTGATTTTGAAAGAAGTGAATAGGTTTGATTACTAACTGATGAAACATTAGGGTAATTTTTAAAAAAAGGTTGATAAAACTCATCTTCAACACCAGGTGCTTTTGCAACAACAAATTCATAATCTGTAAAATGTTTTGCAACACTTAACATAATAGGCAATTTCTTAGTAATTTCTTGTTTTCGACTTCCTGGGAGAATAGCAATTAAATTTCTTATTTCTTGTTTCTCGTTGCTTGAATCAGGTTGTAATATATTTTTATTTTCGTTTTTATTAAACCATGAACTAGAAACAAGAAACTCATTTACAACTTCTGTTAAAGGGTGCCCCACATATTCAACATTCCAATTCCAAACATTTTTATAATAATCTTTTTCAAAAGGAAGTATGCAAATCATTTTATCAATGTCTTTCTTCATTTGTTTCACTCTATTTGCTTTCCATGCCCAAACTTGTGGAGAAATATAATATGCAATTTTAATCTTTTGTTGTTTAGCCCAATGAGCAATTCTTAAATTAAAACCTGGGTAATCTATTAATACCAAAACATCTGGGTTGAACTCTAATATATCTAGTTTGCAAAAAGATAAGTTTCTAAAAATTGTTGGTAGGTTTTTTATTACTTCTACAAAACCCATAAAAGCTAATTCTCTATAATGCTTAACTAGTATAGCTCCTGTGTTTTGCATTAAATCTCCACCCCAAAATCTAATTTCTGCGGTTGTATCTTTTAATTTGATTTGGTTAATCAAATTACTGCCATGTAAATCTCCACTGGCTTCACCTGCAATGATATAATACTTCATTGAAGCAAATGTAAACTAAGGAAATGAACAAAATAAAAAACCTTGAACATTGCTGCTCAAGGTAAAATGGTTTTTTTTAGGATTTACTAATTTCTGTATGCCTTTACCATATAGACATAGTTTTCAATTTTTTTAATCTGTGTAACTCTATCTTCATCATTCAACTTGGTAGTAGTATTAATTTTTATATCGCTTGTAGTAGAATCTGATTCTTTTAAATCATTAACAATCTGAAAAATGTTTTTACTTTTAATTGCAAAACTTACACCATCTGCTTTTGAAAGTTTTGTGCTAAGAACACCAATTACTTCTCCTCTTTTATTAAATATTGGGCCACCACTATTACCATGGTTAGCATTCATTTGAATTTGATAAGCAACTGTATCCCCATTATAACCTTTTATTGAGCTTAAATAACCTACGTTATAAACGATATCTGATCTAGGAAAATTTGGAAATCCAATTGTGTAAATTTCTTCGCCTATATTACCTATATTGTTTTTAATACTGTAAGGAAGATGTTTTACAATTTCAAATTCTTCATCATTAATTTTTAAAATGGCTAAGTCTTGATTTTTATTAACATAAGCAATTGTAGCACTAAATTCCTTGCCATCACCATTGAAAACACTAGCAGAAGTTGCACCTTCTAACACGTGTGCATTAGTAACAAGATAGCCTTTTCCATCAATTAAAAAAGATGATCCGCCACCTTTAATTTCTGCTTTAGAAGGAATTTTGCTTTTAATAATTTCTTTTTTAAGAACTGCAATTTGATTTTCTTGGTTTTTTAATTGGGCTCCTAATTTTGTAATATTTGGAGAGATGGGATTGAAGTAAGCAACCAAAGTGCTTATTAATAAAGCTATTCCACCACCAACAGCAGCAGCAATTCCAGTTACTTTTTTATATTTTTTCCAGATAGAAACAACTTTTGCAGATGTTGTTAATTCTCCACCTTCATTCAATTCACCAAGAGATAATAATTTTGCATGTATATCTAATAAATTATGCTTAAAATTATTCCTATTGCTATAATTATTAAATTGTTGTAAAAACATTTGATGTTCTACTGCCAATTGATCAATATCTGGATTGTTATTTTTGAGCTCTTCGAAATATTCTTTTTCTGCAGGTTTCATTGCACCTGAGTAATATCTTTCAATGGCTTGTAATAATAATATGTCTTCCATAGTTTTTAAATCTATTCTCCAATGTTGTATTGTGTAAAAAACAATTTCTTCAATCTAATTAAGCATTTATATTTCTGATTCTTTGCATTGTCTGCATTCGTATATCCAAATTCTGAAGCTAGGGTTTGCATATCCATTTTTTTTACATAAAAACCTTCTAAAATACTTTTACAAGGTTCACCCATGCTACTTAAAGCTCTTTCCATTATTTCATAATCATGATCTCTTTTTTGATGAATTTCAATATCATCACCCAATGAAACAGTTTCTTCTAAATTATCCATTGAGTTTACGAACTTGCCTAGTTGTTGAAGCCTTTTTAACCAAAGGCGTCTTGCAACAGAATACAAATAAGTAGAAATTTTGCAAGATAATACAAAGCTTTCCTGGCAAGATTTTTCATAAAGTGTAATTAAAGACTCTTGAAAAATATCTCTTGCATCATCATAAGAACCATTATTATTAAGAACTAAAGATTGAACCATATTAAAATTCTCTTTATAAATGGTTTCAATCGCTTTCGAATCGTTATTTGCCAACCCTATTATTAAATTCTGTTCAATAAACTCCGATTTCACTATACAATGTTTATACGTTAAGGGTTGTAAAAGTAACCCAAAGCAATTTAAAATTTATTTTAAAAAATATTTTTATAGTATGGGTTACCTATTGGGTAAGTGTAGTATTAACTAGTATTATTAATAATAAAAAAATTTAAAATGAAAAAAGTTCTTGCGTTAATCGCTATCGTTGGTTTTGTTGCTTGTAATTCTGCTGAAACAACTGCTCCTGCTGTTGATACTACAGCTGCTCCAGTTGCTGTTGATACTACAGTTGCTCCAGTTGCTGTTGATACTACAGTTGCTCCTGCTGCTACAGCTCCTGCAACAAAATAATTTGTTCAGATAGCATTAATTAAATT
>JAYVBS010000041.1:0-4351 GCA_043750315.1 Chitinophagaceae bacterium | reverse complement strand
AATATTATCATCATGTTCGTTTAGATAAAGACATTCGTTTTAGCAATCCCTACTCTTTTTTAGCTAGAAGTAAAGACATTATTGAAGATGCTTACCCTGGAGATGTTGTAGGTTTATTCGATACTGGGAACTTTAAAATTGGTGACACTTTAACAGAAGGAGAAAACTTTTACTTTACTGGAATCCCGACATTTTCACCAGAGATTTTTAAAGAGCTAGTGAATAAAGATCCAATGAAAACTAAGCAACTTGAAAAAGGAATTGCACAATTAACAGATGAAGGTGTTGCTCAGTTGTTCACTCAGTTTGGAGGTAATAAAAAAATTATTGGTTGTGTTGGTGAACTTCAATTTGAAGTAATACAATATAGATTATTGCAAGAGTATGGTGCAGCCTGTGAGTTTAGAACTTTACCATTTTATAAAGCTTGCTGGCTAACTTCAACAGACGAGAAAAAATTACAAGATTTTCTTAGATTTAAACAACAAAATAGTGCTGAAGATAAAGATGGCAACCCTGTTTATTTAGCACAAAGTGAATGGTTTTTAAATACAGAAATTACTAACAATCCTGAAATTATTTTTCACTTTACTAGTGAAGTTCATAAATAAAAAAAGCAGTGAGTCATCAAGAAAAAATAAAAGATTATTATAACGCTACACAATTTGATTATAGTTTTATTTGGAACTGGCGTTTGAAAACCACACCATCATTGCATTTTGGCTATTATGATGAAAAAGCTACTAAACATGAGCAAGCTATTTTTAGAGCTAATGAAGTTTTAGCAGATTGGGCAAATGTTACAGGAGGAACTAAAGTTTTAGATGCAGGTTGTGGTTTAGGCAATACAAGTTTATGGCTGGCTCAACATAGAAATGCAAAAGTTACGGGTATAACATTAGTACAAAAACAAGTTGATACTGCTAATGCTTTGGCGAAAAAACAAAACATTACTGGTACCGAATTTTTAGTTGCTGATTATTTACAAACTCCTTTTGAAAATAATTCTTTCGATGTGGTTTGGGCTTGTGAAGCTTTATGTCATGCTCCAAATAAATATTTATTTTATGAAGAAGCTTTTAGGATTTTAAAACCAGGTGGAAGATTAGTAATTGCTGAGAATTTAAGACCAACTAGACCAATGAATGAAGAACAAGAAAAATTTCTACATGAGATTTTTGATGCTTGGGCAATACCAGATTTAGATACTTTAGAAGAACATCAAAACCACAGTACAGAAGCAGGTTTTAAGAATTTTCAATATAAAGATGTTACAAAATATGTTTGGGTATCTTACAAAAATTTAAGAAAAATAGTTAAGCAATTAAAGCCTTTAGCAAATGTTTTAAATACTTTAAGTCTTGTTCCTAAAATTAGATATAACAACTATATTCAGAGTGGCAGACAAGCAGATGCTATTGAACAAGGTATATTTACTTATGCCCATTTATTAATGGAGAAACCAATCTAATTAAAAAACATTCTTCCACATCATACTTTCAATAGGTTTATTAGGCTGACCACTATATTTTGCATTTGCCTTTTGATTGTATTTCACTTCAATTTCTCCTTCTACAGGAAAATAAATCAGTTGACCAATTGGCATTCCCTTATAAACTCTAACTGGTTTTTTAACTGAAATTTCCAACGTCCAATTACCACAAAAACCAACATCCCCTTTTCCTGCTGTGGCGTGTATATCAATACCTAAACGTCCTGTAGAAGATTTACCTTCAAGAAAAGGAACATGAGCATGTGTTTCTGTATACTCTAATGTAACTCCTAAATAAAAGTCATTTGGCATTAATAAAAAACCCTCATCTGGTATTTCGAAGCTTTCTATTTTATTATGTTTCTTAGCATCTAATTCTTCATCAATATATTTTGCCAGTGTACTTCCAAGATGCACATCATAACTATTACTACCTAAATCTGAACGATCGTAAGGTTCCATTTTTATTGTACCTTTTTCTATTTCTTCTAATATTCTTGAATCTGTTAAAATCATTTTTTCAATTTTAAAAACTAATAAAAATTCTTATTGCAAATAAAAATCATAATTGTTAAAAGTAAATTCTCAAATTTGCTTTATGCCTTTGTTTTATCAACAACATATCAACCAAACCACTAGATTAGCCATTTGGAAAATTGAAGAAGCTGAAAATTATTTTTCTGCAACTGTTCCAATCAGAAAAAATATTACACATCCCCATAAAAGATTGCAACATTATGCAGGAAGGTATTTG
This sequence comes from Chitinophagaceae bacterium, assembly GCA_043750315.1. Classification (GTDB taxonomy): domain Bacteria; phylum Bacteroidota; class Bacteroidia; order Chitinophagales; family Chitinophagaceae; genus CAIVPM01. Next base: position 2,105 of record JAYVBS010000041.1, on the reverse strand, counting down.
TTAAGATTTTTGTTTCCAGATTTTCCTTATGAAGAAATATTAATTGCTGATACTAATAAACCATACTTAGAAAATGAAGCCTACCATTTCTCTATTTCTCATTGTGGAGATTATGCTGCAGCCATTGTAAGTAAAGATTTTCATGTAGGAATAGATATTGAAATTCCTGTTGAGAAAATATTGAAAATTAAACACAAGTTTATTAATACTAAAGAAGAATTATTTTTTTATCAAGTTCAATCATCCCAACAAATAGATTTAGCCACTTTAATTTGGAGTTCAAAAGAAACTTTATTTAAATGGTATGGAAAAGGAAATTTAGATTTTAAAGAAATGATGAATGTTGATTTGGAACCTAGTATAAAAAATGATTTTTACATTGGAGATATTAATAGCCCAATTCTAAATAAATCATTTGAAATTTATTATAAGAAATTCAATCATCTTATTCTCACTTTTACTTACTCCAGAACATAAAAAAGATGCAACAAATCGTTGCACCTTTAACTCATAAGCCAAATATTGTTATTGAACTATAACTTTTTTAGTTATAGATTCAGTATTGTTTGCTTCTACTTTAATTGAATAAACTCCTTTTGCGAATCCAGATAAAGGAACCTTAATAATTTCGCCTTTAACAACTGCCTGTTTATTTTGAGTATAAACTAATTTACCAATAGCATCGTAAACACTAACTTGTAATTTACTGTAATTTGAATTGCTAAATAAGTTTACAAATTCTGAAGTTGGATTTGGATAAACTACCCAACCACCAATATATTCATCGAAACTTATAGTGATTGTATTTGAATAAGAGTAACTACCATTTTTATCAATTTGTTTTAGTCTATAATAATTTATAGAAGCAAATGGTTTTGTATCTGTAAATGTATAGCTATGAATATTGCCTGGAGCTGTTGAAGCACCAATTTCACCTATTGCAGAAAATGTTTGCCCATCTAAACTTCTTTCTATTATATATAAATGATTGTCGAGTTCATTTACATCCCAATTTAATTTAACAGCATTGTTTTTAATTTTTTCACCTGTAAAACTAATCCATTTAACAGGTACAGGATTTGGAGAAATAGTTACATTGCTATTAGAAATATCATAAAATACATTTCCTAAAGCTCTGATTCTAATTCTACCTGTGAATGTTTGATTACTAAATGGAACAGAAATACTTTCAGTTCCATCATTTGGTGTACTAGCTTTAAGAATTGTTGGATAAGTAAATCCACCATCTGTTGATAAAGCTATTTCAACATTTGCAACACTAAAAGGAGCAATATCTGTGTTCGATTTATCCCAAGTAATTGTTTTTGTTTCTCCTTCATACCAAAGTTCACCAGGATTGTTAGGGTAAGTTACAGAAAATGGACCTCCAGTATTGTCTGCAGTAATTACAACATCACCAAAACAAACACCACCACCACCAGCAACATTATCTCTTACAGTTAATCTTAAATTCAAAGCTGTAAATACAGAAGGCATTCGTTCACCTTTAGTAGTAGTATTATAAACCACATCGCTTAATATAGGAAAATATCTAGTACCACTAGCAGTTGGAACATAAGATCTAAATAATGGTGTGCCGTAATTTTGAGTTCCATTCCAATCACCAGAGGCTGCCCCTGTATTTCGTTGTTCCCAACTATATGTTAATGCATCACCATTTACATCAGTAGCAGAGCCACTTAAAACGAAAGGTGTTGAAATTGGAATTGTATAACTTGTACCTGCATTTACAACTGGTGCAGAGTTTCCAGTAGTTGAAACAACTGCACATGAATTACCACTACTATTAATAGAGAAATTCATAATTTCAGCTTGACTCACAGCATGAAAAACAGGTATACTTGTAATACCTAAATCATTTGTTGAACCACAAATCCCTGCATATGCCATTATTGTTATGCCACTACCTGGTTCACAAGCAGTACCTCCATTTCTATTTCCACTACAATTACTTGTTGTTGCATTAAAAGTATGGTTTCCTCCAAATTGATGCCCAATTTCATGAGCAACATAATCAATATCATAAGCATCACCAACAGGATTTAGACTACCAGTAACTCCTCTAGCTTTATTACTAAAATTGC
>JAYVBS010000040.1:0-4404 GCA_043750315.1 Chitinophagaceae bacterium | reverse complement strand
TCTTTTGCAACTGTAACACCATCTTTAGTTATTTGTGGTGCACCGAATTTTTTATCTATTACTACATTACGTCCTTTAGGACCAAGAGTAACTTTTACTGCGTTGGCTAAAGTGTCAACGCCTTTTTTCATTTTGTTTCTTGCTTCGATGTCGAAGAAAATTTGTTTTGCCATTACTTAAGTAATTTTAAATTATAAATTATAAATTTTGAATGTAAAGTCTTTAACTTTTTGTTTTTGACTTTTAACTTGATTATACGATCGCTAGTATATCACTTTCTCTCATAATTAAAAGATCTTGTCCTTCAACAGAAATTTCTGTTCCAGCATACTTGCCATAAAGAACAGCATCTCCAACTTTAACGGTCATTGGTTCATCTTTTTTGCCAATACCTGCAGCAAGAACAACTCCACGTTGTGGTTTTTCTTTTGCAGTATCAGGAATAATAATTCCACCAGCAGATTTTTCTTCAGCAGCAGCTGGTTTTACAATCACTCTATCATGAAGTGGTGTAACATTTAGCTTCTTTGTAGCCATTTTTTATTGAGTTTTATTGTTAATAAATTATTTCAGTTTTAATACGCAACTATTTTGCCACAGCTTTTTTAATGGTCAAAATTTCATTTATGTCACATTCAAGTAAGATATATATGCATTCTTGTCAGAAAAGATTGCAAATGTGATGCTTTTTACGCCAAATGCTGAAATTTATATTGAATTACAAAAAATCAATCCTTGATAAAAACCAAATATCAGTCTTAATCTCCTTTCATAATCTTTAAAAGTATTTTGATAGGAACTTAAATTTAACTTTGCACCAATGAAAAATAGATTGTCTCTGTATTGGATTTATCAAATTGGAGGTTGGAGTTCTTATTGTGTGATTTATACTTTCTTTTATTTAACCATTAGAACCAAACCACTTGAACACTTTTTCTCGAGTTTAGTTATTGACGCATTTTTGGGCATACTGGTTACACATTTGATGAGAGTATTAATTAAAAGAACAAGGCTTTTGAATAAGCCAGTTAATCTTCAAATTATATATTTTTTATTAGTAACTTTTGTTTTTGCTTTTATCTATGCTTTTTCAATGGTATTTATTGAAGATACTGTTTTAGGAATTTTAGGAGATAGAATGAAAGATTTAAAATTCACAAACAAAGTAGTTAGGATTTCATTAGGTAGCTTTTTGTTTTTAACAATCTGGAATTTACTTTATTACATTTACCATTTTGCTCAAAATAACAGAGAGCAGCAAATTGATAAAATTCGATTAGAAAGTTTGGTTAAAGAACTTGAATTAAAAACTATCAAATCTCACATCAATCCTCACTTTATATTTAATGCATTAAATAGTATAAGGGCTTTGGTAGATGAAGATCCTCAACGTGCAAGAACTGCCATTACAGAATTAAGTAATATTTTAAGAAGTAGTATGCATGCCGATAAAGTTGAAACTACATCTTTAGAAAAGGAATTAAATATTGTAAAAGATTACCTTGCATTGGAATTAATACGATTTGAAAAAAGATTGCAAATAACATATGATATTGATGAAGATACATTAGACCAAATGGTACCGCCAATGATGTTGCAAACTTTAGTTGAAAATGCCATTAAACATGGTATTAGTAAAAAAATTGATGGTGGTAATATTCATATTTTGTCTGACTTTGTTGGCGATAAACACGAATTGATTGTAAGAAATTCAGGACAAATAGATAATGAAATTAATAACGATGGATTTGGTATTGAAAGCACTTATACTAGATTGAATTTATTATTCGGAAAAAATGCTAGGTTCGAAATTAAAAATTTTGACACAGAAACAGTGGAAGCAAAGATTACTTTACCAGTTAATATTTAACCAAAAAAATATCAAATATGCCTATTAAATCTATAATCATAGATGACGAAAGATTGGCTCGAAATGAACTTAAAAAGTTGTTACAAGAACATCCAGAAATTAATGTTATTGAAGAAGCTGTTAATGCAAAAGATGGAATTGAAAAAATTGAAATGTATAATCCAGATTTAATTTTCTTAGATATTCAAATGCCCGATAAAACAGGTTTTGATTTGTTGGCTGAATTAGAAAGAGCACCTCGAGTAATTTTTACAACTGCTTATGACGAATATGCCTTTAAAGCTTTTGAAGTAAATGCATTAGATTATTTATTGAAACCCATAGAACCAAAGCGATTGAACGATGCTATTCAAAAAGTTCAATTAGAAATTGAGAAAGAAAAAATGGGTATTCAAGGCAATAGTAAAAGTCCATTAACAGATATTGACCAAGTTTTTGTAAAAGATGGGGAGCGTTGTTGGTTTGTAAAACTTTCAGAAGTTAGATTGTTTGAAAGTGTAGGTAATTATGCTAAAGTGTTTTTTGGAACAAACAAGCCTTTGGTATTAAAATCTTTAAATGCTTTGGAAGAACGTTTAGATACAAAAGTTTTTTTTAGAGCCAACAGAAAACATATCATTAATGTTAAGTGGATTGAAAAAATTGAACCCTTCTTTAATGGTGGTTTATTAGTTGAATTAAAAGGTGGAGAAAAGATTGAAGTAAGCAGAAGACAAACAGTAAAGTTTAAAGAAATGATGAGTTTTTAGTTTGGTCGAAATCCTTTTAAAAAATCTTCAATACTCATTTTCTTCTTGCCTTCAAGCTGAAGCTCTTTAATTTCAATAACTCCATCTAAACAATTAAAGTGTAAGAAAGTTTTATAGTCAGAAACATATTCACCAATTCCTTCAGGAGTTGGTTTTTCTATTTTATTACAAGAAAATATTTTCAACTTTTTACCTTGCAAATTTGTAAAAGCTGTTGGGTAAGGAGCTAATCCTCTGATCAAATTATACACTTCATCTACTGGTTTATTCCAATCAATTAAACAAGTTTGGGTAAATATTTTTGGAGCTCTTTTTTCTTCATCAACAATCCTTTGTTCTTGTTCTTCAATTGAATTGTTTGCAATTCCTTTAATAGTTTTAATTAAAACTCTTGCACCAACTTCTTTCATTTTATCGTGCAATTCACCAGCAGTTTCGTTTTCTTCTATTTTAATTTTTTCTTGCAATAAAATATTACCAGTATCAATTTCATGCTTTAGTTTAAATGTCGTTACTCCAGTTTCTTTTTCGCCATTAATTATAGCCCAATTAATTGGTGAAGCACCTCTGTAATCTGGTAGCAAACTTCCATGTACATTTAAAGTTCCCATACTTGGCATGTTCCAAACAATTTCTGGCAACATTCTAAAAGCAACTACAATTTGAATATCTGCTTGTAAAGATTTTAGCTCATTTATAAATTGTTCGTTCTTTAATTTTTCTGGTTGTAAAACCTTTAATCCTATTGCTTTTGCATATTGCTTAACAGCACTTTCATGTAATTGCAATCCCCTACCAGCTGGTTTATCAGGTGCAGTAATTACTCCAACAATATTACATCCTTCATCTACTAAAGCTTTCAATGATGCTACAGCAAAATCAGGAGTACCCATAAAAACTATTCTTAAATTCTTAAATGCATCCATAGTACAAAGGTATAAGCATAAACATAAAACTTTTCTACAACCAATAATATTCAGTTCAAGATACTTATTTTGCAGCGATGCATTTTTTTAGGTTTATATATATACTTATTTATAGAGCTTTTTATATTCTATTTCAAAAGAAAAAAGAAGCAGCTTATGGCACTGCTTATTTAAAAAAATTAGAAGATGATTTTGGTGGAAGATTTGATGATAGAACTTTTAAAAAAATCATTTTTTATTATTCATTAAAAGTTCCAGCTATTTATGATGCTTTTTTAAGTTTACATGGTAGAAGAACCAATAATTTTGAAAAAGAAAGGCTATTAAAATATTTTATTTGCAGCAGTATTTTTGATAACTTTTTTGATAGAAAAGAAATAACAGATGAAGAAATTTATCAAATTACTTTTAACTCAAACCAATACAGCCCTAAAAATTTTAATGAAAGAATTTCTTTACACTGCCATTTAGAAATTTTAAATTTTGTAAAAGACAAAGAAGATTATCTTAAAGTATTGAAGCTTGAATATGATGCTCAAGTAAATTCAAGAAAACAATTTGATGAAACCATAACTTATAAAGAGATTGAAGCTATTACTTTAAGTAAAGGTGGTAATGCAGTTTTATTGTGTAGTTTTTATTTAGATATTAATAGTTCTATATCAGAATTAAATTGTTGGTATAAATTGGGTAATGCCATTCAATTGGTAAATGATTTATTCGATATTTATAAAGACTTACAAACAGGGTTACAAACAATTCCTAACAGGGTTAAAAATGTAAAGGAATTAAAAAAATATTTTAATAATTTCATCACCAATCTAAAACAACAAATTCTAGAAATAGAAGTTGAAGAAAG
>JAYVBS010000039.1:0-10146 GCA_043750315.1 Chitinophagaceae bacterium | reverse complement strand
ATGAAAGAATAGCAGTATTTGCAAAACATCATCTTACAAAAAATGGAAAAATTTATGTTGAGATAAATGAAAATTTAGGTAAGGAAACAGCAACAGTTTTTTCTAGTAATGGATATCAAACAACTATTATAAAAGACATGCAAGAAAAAAATAGAATAATTAAAGCCTGGTAGTTTCTATTTTTTCTTCACAAAATTTAAATAATCTAAAAAGTAAATAATCTTAATTGAAAAATTATTGTTTTGTGGTGAGGCAACAGTTCTTGATAAATTTTTGAAATAATTTTCTTCAAGATTATTATAATAACTAAAATCCTTCCAGTTGAAAGTAATAAAGCTACCTAGTGCAAATTGCCAAGTATATGTCATGTCAATATTCAACGTATTAAAATTTGCAGAAGCATCTTTTGTTGAACTAAAAGCTGTTAATGAACCATCTGAATGAAGTTGTTGATAATCTTCGTGTCTTACTTTACTCCAATAGTGACGAGTTCTAAATATCAAACCCATTTTATTGGTAAAATTATATTTTATACTCATTGTGTTTTCAAGAGTTACTCTTTGTCTTAAACCAATTATAGGTGCATCATTTGCTGCATCGTAAAAAGCATAACCAAGTCCATTATTAATAATATCTGCTTCACTACCTAAACCAATAGTAAGTTTATTATTAAATCTAAATTGATTATATAAAGAGGCATTATAACCGAAACCTTTTAAACTAGGTCTAATTGCAGTATGTAGTCTAAAATTTGCTGAATATTTTTTTGCTTCATTAGTATTAACCCAAAATCCCATTCCCCAGCGTTGTGGTGTTTTAAACACATATCCAGTTTTTCTTGCTTCATAAAAATCATTGCCTTTTGGCGTGGCATAAAAATTAATTCCAACATGCCATAAATTTTTTAACTGCCCATTTAAATTAGTATTAATATTAACTGTTTGAAAGTCCCAAGGTTTTAAACGAGTAGAATAATAAATATTAAAATTAAAGTTTAGCCTATTGTACCATTTTTTAGGTTCAATCCACTTATAACCCATCCATAATCCATTATCTATATAATTATTATTGGTAAAATAACCCATATCGTTCTGTTGATATTTATCACTTGCCAACTCCTGCCATACATTAAAATTAAATCGACCTCCAGTTTTTGAAAACCCTATGGCATGATTATATCCTACCAAATTTTTTCCAGGTCCTCCATAACCAACTAAATTACTTGCACCAACTTTACCTGAAAAATTCCAAATATTTTTCTTATCGTAAAAATCCCATAATGCTGCTGTGTTATATGCATCATAATCAGTTCCATTTCTTATCACACTCGTATTAATGAAAGAAATGCTTGAATTGTTTTTTAAAGTTTGATCTAAAACAATAATATTATAATTTACTAAGGGACTCGTTTCTACTTCACGTGTAGTGCCTTTTGCTTTATCTAAAATTGTTGCATATTGGGCAGAAGTAATTGCATTTAAAATTCCAATTCCTAAACCTTTTGAACTACGACCACTAACTTTTGTTGCGTTTATTAATTTTGTTTCTATCGGATTATTTATTACAGAATCTGTACTTGCAAGATTGTCATAAGCCTTTCCAAAATTTATTGGAAATCCCCCAATTCTTCTACTATAAAACAAATTGCCCTTGTTAAACAATTCTGTTCCTTCAGTAAAAAAACTTCTATACTCATCATAACGAACTTCAAACGGACCAAGATTTAATATTCTGTTATCACTTTGAACCTGACCAAAATCTGGCACCAAAGTCATATCTAAAGTATACGCCTGATTAATACCATATTTCACATCAACACCACCATTAATTGCACTAGTAAAATTCTTTAAATTAGGATTGTTATGAGGATAGTGATTTGCATTAAAAGATAAATAAGGTGAAAGTGATAAACGAACTGGGGGCTTAATATTATCAATATTTTTTAATAGCCCTTCTTGTGCTAAAAAATTTCCACCAACAACTGGGTTAACAGGGTTCCACATAAATTGTTTTCCACTTTTTGTTCTTCTTCTTGTAATATTCATTCCCCATGTCTGATTGGGTTTTGAAACAAATCGTATTGCAGCATATGGAATACGCATTTCAAAAGTCCATCCATCATTCACTATTTTAGAACTAGATTCATAAACACTACTCCAACTTCCATCTTCACCATTACTCGAATATTTTGCATCAAATTGTTCGCCTAAAGCCGTTACAAAATATCCAAAACCGTTAATCTTATCATTATAAGTATCAAAAATTACTCCCACAAAATCATTAATGCCAACAACATCTCTACCAACTAATTCTTTAGAAATACTATCCTTATTTTGCTCATGACAATACCCTGCTATATAAAAAGCTTTATCATCATATAAAAGATAAATTTCTGTTCTACTTTCTGCACTTTCTGCTTTACCAAAACTTGGTCTCCACTCAACAAAATTGTTAATTAAGGTTGCTTTTCTCCATGCTTCTTCAATTATTTCTCCATCAATTTTAAAAGTTGCAGTTGTTCTCACTGCACTTACTTCTTTAATTTTAATGTCATTTTGTGCAAACAATGAAACATTAAACAATAAAAAGCACAGAATTAAGAAATATTTTTTTTGCATAACAGTCTAATAATAAATAAAAGTAAATTTTAATGCTGTTTTTCAAAAAAGAGTTTGATATACGAAAAGAATTAAGTTTAAAAGGCAAAAAGGTTATTTAAATCAATTACATTCATCTTTCAATTTAGTCAAATGATGCAATCTTTAAATGCACTTAAAGAAAATTTTAAAAGCAGTAAAACAAAATCTTTAGAATTTAGAAAGCAACAATTGCAAAAATTAAAAACAATTGTTTTAAAATATGAACATGAGTTGTATGAAGCTTTATACTTAGATTTAAAGAAAAGTAAAGAAGAAGTTTGGGTAACTGAGGTTGGATTTTTTTTAACTGAATTAAAAGCTACACTAAAGAATATTGATAAATGGATGAAGCCCGAAAGAGTAAAAACCAATTTACTTAATCTGCCATCATCTAGTTTTATATACCACGAACCCTTAGGTGTTGTTTTAATAATAGCTCCTTGGAATTATCCATTTCAATTATTATTTACACCTTTAATTGGAGCAATTGCTGCTGGCAATTGTGTAGTATTAAAACCAAGTGAATTTACACCTGCAACAGCAAGGGTTATGAAGAAAATTATAGAAGAAACTTTTGAACCAAATTATATATTATTTGTTGAAGGCGATGGGGCAACTGTAGTTCCTGAAATGATGAACAACTTTGTTTTTGATCATGTTTTTTATACAGGCAGTACTGCAGTAGGAAAAATAATTTATCAGTTAGCTGCTAAGAATTTAGTGCCTGTTACTTTAGAATTGGGAGGTAAAAGCCCTTGTGTGGTTGATGATTCAGCCAATATAAAAATTTCAGCTAAAAGAATTGCTGTAACAAAGTTTAGCAATTGTGGACAAATGTGTGTGGCTCCTGATTATGTTTTAGTTCATGAAAAAGTAAAAGATAAATTAATTGAAGAACTAAAAAAATATACTCAACAATTTTATGATAACGATAGTTCTCAATCGTACAACTATGGAAAAATTATTAATGAAAAACAGTTTGACAGAATTGCCAAATATTTAGAGGATGGCAATATTGTTTTTGGAGGAAAATTTGAAAAAGAAAAATTATATATTCAACCAACAATAATTGAAGTTAAAAATTTAAATACTTCAATAATGCAAGATGAGATTTTTGGACCACTACTTCCAATCATCACCTACAAATCAAAAGAACAAGCTTTAGATATCATTAATAAAAATCCAAACCCATTAGCATTTTATATTTTCACAACTTCAAGTGATGAGGAAAATTTTTGGTTAACCCATGTTGCAGCTGGTGGTGCTTGTGTAAATAATGCTAGTTGGCATTTAACCAATCATCATTTACCATTTGGTGGTAGAGGTTTTAGTGGTTTAGGAAATTATCATGGCAAGTTTTCTTTCAAAACATTTAGTCATGCAAAAGCTGTTTTAAAAACACCTAATTGGTTCGACCCTGCAATGAAATATCCTCCATTTAAAGGCAAATTAGGTTTGCTTAAGAAAATTATTGGTTAGTCATTCATTTAACCCAATCTTTAATCTCCGATATTTGCTTAAATAAATGAACAATCTTAATTTAAATATTGATACCGAAAACCTAACTCCTGCTGAAAAAGAATTTGAAAATAAAATTCGACCATCAGAGTTAGATGAATTCACTGGTCAGCCTCAGTTAATAGAAAACCTAATCATTTTTATAAAAGCTGCAAAGCTTCGTGGCGAAGCTTTAGACCATACTTTGTTTCATGGTCCACCTGGCTTAGGTAAAACTACTTTGTCTAGAATTGTTGCTAATGAAATGGGCGTAAACATTAAAGAAACTAGTGGCCCAGTAATTGAAAAACCTGGTGACCTTGCTGGTTTATTAACTAATCTAGAAGCTAATGATGTATTGTTTATTGATGAAATACACAGGTTAAGTACAGTTGTTGAAGAATATTTATATGCTGCTATGGAAGATTTTAAAATTGATATTATGATTGACACAGGCCCTAATGCAAGATCTGTACAAATCAATTTAAATCCATTTACATTAATTGGTGCAACAACAAGAAGTGGATTATTAACTGCTCCTCTCCTTTCTCGTTTTGGAATAAAAAATCGATTAGAATATTACAGTGCAGAAACATTAAAAAAAATTATTCAACGCAGTGCAGGAATATTAAAAACAAATATTGTTGAAGAAGCTGCTGAAGAAATTTCTAGAAGAAGTAGAGGAACACCACGAATCGCAAATGGATTATTACGTAGAGTAAGAGATTTTGCAATGGTTTTAAATGACAGTCAAATTGATTTAGGAATTACTCAACATGCTTTAAAAGCTTTAAATGTTGATGAACATGGTTTAGATGATATGGATAATAGAATTCTTTTAGCAATTATTGAAAAATTTAAAGGTGGTCCTGTTGGTTTAACAACCATTGCCACTGCAGTTGGAGAAGAGTCTGGCACAATTGAAGAAGTGTATGAACCATTTTTAATAAAAGAAGGATTTTTACAAAGAACTCCTCGTGGTAGAGAAGCCACTTTAAAAGCATATAATCATCTTGGAAAAAAACCTAACAAAAATTTATCTCCAGGTTTATTTGAAGATTAAGTATGATTACTTTAATTCTAACACAAAAAATTTCCAATAACGTTATTTTAGAAATGTAGATTAAAATACTTTTGCAGGCAAGTTAGAATTATGTATCAGATTAAAGTAAATTTTGAACAAAAAGGTCTTGAATCTAAAACCATTGAAACCAGTGCCATTGGTGATAGCTTATTAGAAATTCTTTTAGATAATAATATTGATTTACACCATAACTGTGGTGCTGTTTGTGCTTGCAGTACCTGTCATTTATATGTAGAAAAAGGAGAAAATTTTGTTGAAGAATTATCTGATAAAGAAGAAGATTTTATTGATAGAGCTGTGAACCCAAGAATCAATAGCAGATTAGGTTGTCAGTGTGTTTTACAAAAAGGTTCTGGAACAATTGAAGTAACATTACCAGATCAAACACAATTTTTAGGAGAGTAATACAATTAGCAAACTCGACAATTAGAAAATTTGAAAATAAATGAAAGATGATGTTCAATCTTAAATCATTAATCATTAAACATTAAACATTACCATGCAACATTTTGAACCCCCAATACATTGGAACGATTACGAAGACATTGCTTTAAAACTTTACGAAAAGTTTGGAGACGATTTTACAGAAAGTAAAATTTATCGTGTTCGTTTTACCGATTTATTAGAATGGGTTTTAACCTTGCCAAGCTTTGTGGGCAAAAAAGAAGAATCGAATGAAGGTCATTTAGAAATGATTCAAAGCAGTTGGGTTTATGAGTGGCGAGATAATCAGAAAAAATAAATTTTTAATCTTCCATACATATAGTAAGCAGAAAAAAACTTTCTAATATGGCTACAACACTATGTTTAATATTGGACTGTAATGCAACCATTTGACCTTTATCTAACAAACTAGAATGCAAATCGGTTTTAAAATTTATTTCTCCTTCTAATACCTGAATAATAATATTTCCATTTGCTATATGTGCTTTTAATTCAGCATTTTCTTTCATACCCATTAAAACAATTGTAGAATGCTCAGACTTAAAAATTGTTATGGCGTTTTGGTCATTTTCAGCCCAAGTAATTTCTTGCTTTATTTTTTTTATAAATTTATTTAAATCTATTTCAACTAAAGGGGCATTTAACATTCGTTTACCTTCTGGTCGTAATAAGGTAGATTCATTGTCAGTATTTTTATTCATTATTTTTATTTTTTAATAATTCTGGATGTGTGTTTAATTTAGCAATCAATTCATTCACTTCTGTATCTGCAGATATTCCATATCCATTTACCAATAAGCCCTTAACATTATTTTTTATTGATGAAATGGCGTACAGTATTGACTGATCTTCGGGGTTAGTATCTCCCTCAAACCTAAAAACTTTATCAATTTCAAATTCTTTTGGAGAAAATTTTAATGAATTTGAATGGCAAACAATACATTGCTCATGTATATTAAAATCGAGTGTATAGCCCTCTTTATTTAATGCATTTATTGTTTCTGATAAAGTGCCATAACTTTCTTTCATAAAAAATAATGATTTTGATTAAAGGTGGAATTGCATGTAGAAAAATATTTTAAAATGTATTAATCTTTAGATTCTCCTAGTATAGATACAATAGTTGTTTTTAATTTATCTGTTGCTCCAACTAAAGCCAAATCATAGGTGCTAGATTTGTCAGTAACAACAATAGGTTGAATGGTTTTAAGATAAGCTTCTAACAAACATTTCTTATCGGTTGTTCCATTTTTATTTCCATTTTGATCAGAAAAATGAACTTCAATTTTTGTAATTTGTTCCTGAAATCTTATTAAATCTTCAACCAACATTTCTTTTATATTTTTTCCAAATGATTTTTGAACATTAAAATTTTTGTCTGAATTTATCTCAATTGTCATACTAATTAATTTATCTAAAATTAGTCTGCAGAAGGTTATTTAATTTATATCTATACATAAATATTTTACACAAATCACTTATAAGCATTCATTTTTTATTACAGATAATTTTTGCTTGAATCAGCTTTTAAGCTAAATTTTATTGATTAAAATTATTTTTTATTGATTAATTTTCATTTCAACAATAAATAAAATTAACCTGCTTACTTTCGTTTTACTTTCAAATACATAATAAAAGATGAACAATCCTTTACAATATTTTACTTCAATAAAAGCTTTTGTTTTTGATGTAGATGGTGTTTTAACTAATGGAGATTTAATTATTCTTCCAAATGCTGTTATGGCTAGAACCATGAATGTTAAAGATGGATATGCTTTACAATTAGCGGTAAAAAAAGGTTACCCAGTTGCTATTATTTCTGGAGGAAATTCAAAAGAAGTGATTGAAAGATTGAAAATTTTGGGCATTCAAGATATTTTCATGAATATTAGTGACAAGGCTGCTGCCTTAAAAGAATTTCAAACTATTCATCAACTAAACGCCAATGAAATTTTATTTATGGGTGATGATTTACCAGATTTAGAAGTTATGCAAATGGTTGGTTTGCCTTGTTGTCCTAAAGATGCAGTAGATGAAATTAAAGAAATAAGCAAATATATTTCCCTATATATTGGTGGAAAAGGTTGTGCAAGAGATGTGATTGAAAAAGTTTTAAAATTGGCCAACAAATGGCAACACACTAATCATGTAAGCAGTAAATAGTTAAATTCTTATCTGTTTTAACTATAATTTCTATATCCTACAACAGCAGTTATCCCCTACATTTGCCGCTCGTTATGAAGCAAATTGAAGAATTTTACCCATTATTATCATCTAAAAAGAAGATTGTAATCACCACACATCAGAAACCAGATGGTGATGCAATGGGTGCTTCATTGGGTTTATATCACTTCTTAACTAAACTTGGTCATCACGTAACAGTAATATCTCCTACAAATTGGGCTAATTTTTTAAATTGGATGCCAGGAGTAAAAAGTGTTGTTGATTTTGAAATGTATCAGCACAAAGCAAAAGAAATTATTGCTGAAGCAGAAATTTTATTTTGTTTAGATTTTAATACACTTTCTCGAATAAAACACATGCAAGCCACTATTGAACAAGCTAGTTGTTTAAAGGTTTTAATCGATCATCATCAAGACCCACAAGTAGAAGCTTTTAATTATGGCGTAAGTAATATCAAAAAAAGTAGTACCTGCGAAATGGTTTATGATTTCATTATTAAATCAAATCATCAAGATAAATTAGATGCTGATATTGCTGCTTGTTTATATGCAGGGGTTATGACAGATACTGGTTCTTTCAGATTTCCATCAACCACAGCATCAGTACATAAAATGGTGGCTCATTTTTTAGAACTAGGTTTAAATCATTCTGAAATTCACAATAATATTTTTGATAATTTTTTAGAAAATCGATTACGTTTTATTGGCAATGCATTACTTAACAGAATGGAAGTTTTTTACGAATACAACACTGCTGTAATGTGCATTCCAAAATCTGATATTAAAAAATTTGATATTAAAACTGGTGATACAGAAGGGTTGGTGAATTATATGCAAAGCATTACTGGTATTAAGTTAGCAGCCATTGTAATTGATAGAGAAGAAGAAAGAAAATGGAGCTTTAGAAGTAAAGATGGATTCGATGTAAATGAATTTGCTCGTAAACATTTTGAAGGTGGTGGTCATGCTGCTGCTGCTGGTGGACGAAGTAGTGATTCATTAGAAAAAACATACACACATTTTTTAACAGTTATAAAACAATATGAAACAGAACTTAACAAAAATTAAATTAGTTTTTGCAATTTTAGCAACAACAATTATGCTATCTGCTTGTAATAGTAATTACGAGAAAGCAGCTTCGGGAATGACTTATAAAATTTCTCATGGTAAAGGAAAAGAAAAAATTAAACAAGGTGAAATTGTAAAATTTTATATTGAATATAAATTACAAGATAAAGACACTATCATTAATTCCAATTTTGATAAAATGCCTGGTTATCTACCTGTGGATACAGGTAAATTGCCTAAACATAATTTTACAGAAGTAATTACAAAACTTGCAGTTGGAGATAAAATGGATTTTATTTTAAGTATTGATACTCTTAAAAGTTTGGGTCAAATTCCAAACTATGATGAGTTATTTAAAAAAGGTGGACTAATTAAAGGCAGAATCGAAATTCTTAAAGTATTTCCTAATGATTCATTAACACAACCAGACTATAAAGCAGAGTCTAAAAAAGAAGAAGCTCGTCAGAATTTAGCCATGCAAAAAGATATGAAGGAAAGAGAGGCTAAAAATAAAAAAATAATTGTTGAGCAAAAAAAATCATTAAAAGAATACGTAGCTAAAAATAAAATTAAATGTATTGAATCTCCACTTGGTGTATTAGTTGAAATACAAAAAGAAGGCACAGGAATAAAAGCAGATAGTGGCACACATGCTAAATTATTTTATACCGGCAAACTATTAAATGGCAATGTATTTGAATCGAATGTTGGCAAAACTCCTGAACAATTATTAGATGTATTGGTGGGCACTCATAATGTAGTGCCAGGTATGGAAGATGCCATGAAATATTTTGGTAAAGGTGGTAAAGGAAGATTATTTATACCTGCTGCCTTAGCATATGGAGATAGAGATAATGGACCAATACCTGCAAATTCGAATTTAATTTTTGAAATTGAAGTAAAAGATGTGGTTTTCGATAAACCCGAAACTATCGATTCAACAAAAGTGAAAAAATAATTTTTTTAAAACTTATTTAATGCTGAAGACTCTGCATAAAGCAGAGTCTTTTTTTTATAAGTCATTCTATTTTTAACTTTTCTACATTAAAGTAATTCTAATCATAACCATTAAACCCACTGCAAAACCTTAATTTTGCACTTTAATTTAAACCCTACAAAACGTAGAGACAATTTTTTATTTTTTTATGAGCACAACAAACACAGTCGGGATAAGAAACATTGCAATTATAGCCCACGTAGATCATGGCAAAACGACATTAGTAGATAAAAT
>JAYVBS010000038.1:0-4413 GCA_043750315.1 Chitinophagaceae bacterium | reverse complement strand
ACCAAATTTCCATAAATAAGAGGTAATGTTTCCAGAGCCTGATACTGAAGTTGAATTAAAACTTGCTGTCTTGCCTTGAATTGCTGTAACATTGAATTTTGCTTTGCAAGGAATTATAGGTGGAGGAGGTGTAGTATCATTAATGGTTACATTAATACAAGTGTCATTTAAACATCCACTTGTAGTTGTTATTTTTAAACATACTTTATAAGTCCCATTTGATGGGAATGTAAATGTTGGATTACCCAAAGTTGATGAACCTAAAAAAGTTCCATTTGGTGTTACACCAAATCTCCAATAACTAGAGTTAATGAAAGTATTTGCACCACCAGATGTTGAAGTATTATTAAAAGCTGCAGTTTTACCTTGAACTGTAAAATTGAATTTTGCTTTACAAGTATTATTGTTCACTGGTGGAATAACTATTGATACACAATACGTATTAACACATCCACTAGCAGTAGTAATTTTTAAACAAACCATATAAGTACCAGGATTACTATAAGTATGACTTGGTTCTTTAATATTGCCTGTTAAATAACTATTAGAACTATCTCCAAAACTCCAATCTCTTTTAATAATACTATCAGTTGCAGAAGTTCCAGCACTTTGATTACTGTTAAAATGAATAACATTACCACTAATTGTAAAATTAAATTTCGATAAACAATTTGTAGGCGTACCTGGACTAACACAAATTATAAAATTGCTTTCTACTCTAAAAACGTTTGGGGTTGTTGTTTGAAGAGGAGTAGAAGTATTTTTTAAAATAACACCATTACAATTTGTAGTTGAAGTGTATACCAATGGAATTGTAGTGGCCAAACATTTGATGGTATCTGAATAATAGCCATTAGGATTGGTGTTAACAGTTTTATTGATGTAACAAATTGCTCCAGCTGCAATAGTGCTATCTGTTTTAATATTTACAGGCTTGTTGGCTATAGCAACACCATTCACATTTTTAACATAACCAGAAACTATAACATAAGTATAGTTTTGGGCTTTTGCAGAAGTAAGGAATGAAAATAAAATAAGAAGAGCAAGTAATTGTTTAGTAAAAAATGCTTTCATAAAATATTTTTAAGTTTTGTAGATGTGTACCTTTAATTATCCACAGACGTTAAATTTATTTTAAAGTTTAATCAATAAAAAAAATAGTCAATCCGCTTAAATGGATTGACTATTTTTTTAAAATTATGTACAATAAAGACTACTTAACTGTAATGGCATTATCTATATTGAAGATTAATGCAGCTCTATGGGCTTTAGTTTCTTCGTTGGTTGAATTTGCACTTGTTAATCTACTTTTTATTTTCTTTAAAGTGTATAAAGCAGCAGATGCAGAAACATCATCTGCTTTAGTTCTATCATCTGCTAATCGAATTGCACCATTAACAAAAGCAGTTTGTAAATTTTGGCGAAACACATTTACATTACCATTAATATCTGCATCAAATATGCCTTTTTGTAAATCATTCATTACATCTGCAACGCTATATTGATTGCCATATAAACGACTATTAGTAATTCTTTGTAATGTATTTGGATGTAGAATGTGAGCCAATGAACCACTTGCTTGTAAGCTTAAAACATTAGTAGTTATTTTAAAATCTTCTTGACCTTGATCAAATCCTCTACGCTGACGTTGTAAATAAGGATAAACTTGAGCATCTGCATCAAAAGCATTAGGAGCAAAAACATATTTAGTTAACACATCCATTGCTCTTTTTTGAGTAGCTAAATGCACTGGAGTCATTGGTTTATTTGTACTTTTTTGTTCTGGTTGACTTCTATCAATATAAACACCACCTATATATCTGCTTACAGCATTGGTCATTCCATTTCTTTGTCCATTTAAAGTACTATATCTTGCCCTAAGCTCAGCATAACTTTGCCCAGTTTTAGAGTATTTAGAAACTAGTTTACCCATTAAATTATTAACCAATTTATATCTATCCTCAGCATAACCAATAGCATCATTAGTAAAATCATTAACATTTACTCTTGGGTCAATTGCTTTACCAGGAGATCTCATATCATCACCATCATTTCCAAAAGTTAAATATGGTTCGTTGCTACGAGATAAAATTTTTGCTAAACCTGCAGCTTCATCTTTTTCTTCAAAAGGAGTATATCCATATTCAATAGCCCATAAATCATAAGGACCAGCTTTTGTTGTATAATAATCACCTTGTTTAGTTTTATCTAAAGCAATATTTATTGCAGGATAGTCCATCACACTTCCCATTGTGCCAATTTTTCTGGTAAGTTCTTTATTATTTACTTCTGCAGGAGATAACATCTGACTGGCTTTCATATTATGGTTTAAACCCATTGTATGACCCATTTCGTGCATAATTAAATAAAACAAAAATTGTTTATGCATTTCTTTAATATCTTTTTCGTTTGCTTCTGCAATTTCTAAAGTAGTTAAACCTGTTAGGTATTGTGCTTTTAATTCTTGAGCTAATGTACAATTAGCATGGTTATTAGCATTTTCTTTCCATGGTAAAACATTGGTTGAATTAATTGATGAGTTACCATTATACAATTCATCAAATATTGGTGTTGCACTGCCACTAAACCATTCTATTGTAATATCTGCACCTAAGATTTCACCAGTTTTAGGATTAACAAAACTTGGTCCAATTGCTCCATAACTAGGTTGTGCAGAAGCTACCCAACGTAAAACATTATATTTTATATCTGCAGGATCCCAAGTAGCATCATCAGGCATAATTTTCATTTGAACTGCATTTATAAAACCAGCTTTTTCAAAAGCTTCATTCCATTTTAATCCAGCTTCAACTAAAGTTTGTCTATATTCTAATGGTGTTGTATTTTCAACCCACCAAACAATTGGTTCAACAGGTTCACTCAATGTAGCAGATGGGTCTTTCTTTACTAAATTCCATCTGTGAATCTTATCTTTATATGGAACAGGGCTTGTAGTAGTTAAATTAGTTACATTTTCAGAAAAATAACCAACTCTATGATCATCCAATCTTGGTCTAAAATCATTTTTTGGCATTGCTATTAAACTGTGTTGCATACGAACTCTAACATATCTTGGGTCAGTAATTCCACCACTACTAGCCATTGCATTAGGATTATCATATGCCAAATCAACAATTACATCCGTGTTGTTTGGAAAAGAACGAATGCTATGGTATTTAGATTTTGTTTGACTTAATTGTCCTAAATTAAATTGAAAAGCAGCCAAAGGGTTTGGCATTGATGGTTGCTTCACTGGATCTAATTTTTCACTTATAAATAATCCATCTGCACTAATTAAATATCCTAAAGAATCTTCAACAGCAATTTTATCAGAAAAAACTACAGCTTCAGGTTTATCTACATCAGATGTTTTACTTATAGGATTATTTTTATCGTAATAGAAATCAGTGTTTACCATTAAAAATTCAATCTTATCAAATGATTTCACAATTTTTAAAACAAAATTCGCTCTGTGCATACTTTGGTTTAGGAATAAGGCAGTGGGTCCATTAATTGAAAAACTTTGATAAACAAAATCTTTATTTAACTGATCTTTTTTTACATATAATTGAACACTGCCAGTAGCTGTATCTTGATATAAAGTAAAGAGACCATCATTCTTTTTTGATCCTTTTGTTTTTTCAGCAACAGTTACTTTTTTTGCAACAACTTTGGTTGAATCACCTGCTGGTTTTTGCATGCTTGGCATTTGCTGTTTCATAGTAGTCAAATCTGGTGTGCCTTGACTAGTAGATAAAAAAGCAATACAAAATATTAGTATTGCAGTTAATAATGATTTCTTCATTAGTTGATTTTTAGTTGTCGGTAAATGTAAATAAATATATCATTTGCAAAAAGTAAAATTATAAGTGGTAATTAAATAATATAAAAGGCGAGAATTTTAAATTATAGATATTTGCATTTTCAAAAGCTAATTAAGAATATATGAATAGAATCGCTGAGTCAGAACTCATCATTAACAATCGAGGGGCAATTTATCATATTGATTTAAGACCAGATGAATTAGCAGATACCGTTATTACGGTTGGAGATCCAGATCGAGTTGCTTTAGTAAGTAAATATTTCGATAGTATTGAAGTAAAAAGACAGCATAGAGAATTTATTGCTCACACAGGGTATATTGGCAAAAAAAGAATTACTGTAATTTCATCTGGAATTGGGCCAGATAATATTGATATTGTTTTAAACGAATTAGATGCTGTTAAAAATATTGATTTTAAAACACGAACAGTTAAGCCTCAGCACACACCTTTAACAATTATTCGTTTAGGCACTTCAGGTTCTTTACAAGAAGATATTCCTATAGATAGTTTTGTTGCAGGTACACATGGTTTGGGATTAGATAATTTGTTACATTATTATCGTTTACAAATGAATGATGAAGATAAACAA
>JAYVBS010000037.1:0-4417 GCA_043750315.1 Chitinophagaceae bacterium | reverse complement strand
TTGCAATTGGCATTTCTGGAGCTATACAACATTTAGCAGGTGTTAATAGAAGTAAAGTAATGGTTGTAATTAATAAAGATCCTGAAGCACCTTTCTTTAAAGCTGCAGACTATGGAATAGTTGGTGATGCATTTGAAATTGTTCCAAAACTTACAGAAGCAATTAAAAAATTAAAAGCAAATTCATAAAATTAAAAGCTGCAGAAATGCAGCTTTTTTATTTTTTTCAAAGAAAAAAATAAAGTTATAAACTTGTTATAATGTAAGCTTTTTGTTGCTCTAAAATATTACTCAATACTTTTGTACAAATGGAATATACTTTAAAGAAAAGTTTGGGTCAGCATTTTTTGAAAGATGAAAGCATATGTGTAAAAATTGTAGATGAATTAAAACAATTAAAATATTCAAATCTTGTTGAAGTAGGGGCTGGAGCTGGTGCTCTAACAAAATATTTGTTACAAATTCCAAACATAAATTTTAAAACTGTTGAATTAGATGATGAAAAGGTTCTGTATTTAAAAAATAATTATCCTGAGTTAACTAATAAAATTATTCATGAAGATTTTTTAGAAATTAAACCACCATTTGATGATGAATTTATAGTTGTAGGTAATTTTCCTTACAATATTTCAACACAAATTTTATTTAAAGTTTTAGACTGGAGAGAACAAGTGCCAAATGTTATAGGTATGTTTCAAAAAGAAGTTGCAGAAAGGGTTGCATCAAAACATGGAACTAAAACATATGGAATTATTAGTGTTTTAATTCAAGCTTATTATCAAGTAGAGTATTTGTTTGATGTTCCTGCAAGTTCTTTTAATCCTCCACCAAAAGTTGTAAGTGCCGTAATAAAACTTACAAGAAAAAAAGAAGCTTTGCAATTTTGTAGCGAAAAGAAATTTATTGCACTTGTCAAAACTGCATTTAATCAAAGAAGAAAAATGTTGAGAAATCCACTTAAAGGAATGTTTGAAACAGAGATTTTAAATGAAGAAATTTTTACAAAACGTGCTGAACAATTAAGTATTGAAGATTTTGCAGCTTTAACTTATAGAATGAAATGAGCAATAAAGTTATAATAGCATCCAATTGTCATAATACACTAATAGAAACCTTGCAAAATAAAGGTTTTGATGTAATGCATTTACCAAATAGTTCTTATTCAGAATTACTTGAGCAAACTTCAAACTTAGTTGGTTTAATTGTTGCAACAGGAATTAACATTGATAAAAATTTTATTGATAAAGCCAATCAATTAAAATGGATTGGTAGATTAGGTAGTGGTATTGAACATATTGATGTAGATTATGCTACTTCTAAAAACATTAAATGTGTAAGTAGCCCTGAAGGAAATAGAAATGCTGTAGCAGAACATACATTAGGATTGTTACTTAACTTAATGAATAATATTAATAAAAGTTCAAAAGAGATTAAAGAAGGAAAATGGTTGAGAGATGAAAATCGAGGTGATGAACTTTTTGGCAAAACTGTTGGTATTATTGGTTTTGGTAATACAGGAAGCTCGTTTGCTAGTTTACTAAAATCATTTGATGTGAAAGTTTTAGCAAACGATATCAATAAAAAAGGATTTGAAAACGATTATATAAAAGAAGCAAGGCTTACCGATATTTTTGAACAAGCAGATGTGGTGAGTTTACATCTTCCTTTAACTAAATTAACCAAGTATTTAGCAAACGAAGTTTTTTTTAATGCTTTCAAAAAACAAATTTATTTTTTAAATACATGTAGGGGAGAAGTTGTTGATACAAATGCATTGATTAATGCATTAAAAAGCAAACAAATTAAAGCTGCTGGCTTGGATGTTTTAGAAAATGAAAAATTAATAACATTTTCAATTCAAGAAAAAGAACAACTTGAATTTTTACTTCAACAAAACAATGTGATTATAACTCCACATATTGCAGGATACAGTTTTGAAGCTTCATTAAAAATGGCTCAAATGCTTTTGAAAAAATTATTTTAAATAACTAGTTCTGAACATTATAATAAGAGTAGTCACCATTAAAATTAGAAGTGAAATACTCGAGAGAGATTTAAATATTTTTTTTGATTTAATAACCTGAATTAAAACAAGAATTGGTAAAACAAAAAACAGAATTAGCATAGGTAAGAATGCTAATTCAAAAAAAACTCCAATTATTTTGTATTTATAAACATCGAATAATTGAGAAAAAATCCAGAAAATACAAGTTATAATGGAAAGAATAAATAGAACAAATTCAAACTTGCTTTTCTTTTCCATTAAGGGTTAAATTATTCAGCCATCATCTCATTTACAACTCTAATTACATCTTCTACATTTGGTTTGCTAAAATAATCTCCATCACTTCCATAAGCTGGTCTATGTGCCTGTGCTGTTAATGTTCTTGGAGCAGCATCAAACCATTTATAACCTCCTTGCTCTTCCATTACTTTATTAAACATGTAAGCTGCTGCACCACTTGGTACATCTTCATCAACAAATAAAATTCTATTGGTTTTTTTAAGTGATACTACTATGCTGTGTTTTAAATCGAATGGCAATAATGTTTGCACATCAATAATTTCACAACTAATTTTTTGAATTTCTAATCTTTCAGCTGCTTCTGAAATAATTCTTAATGTTGAACCATAAGAAACAATGGTGACATCTGTACCAAAACGAATAGTTTCAGTAATACCCATTGGAACAGTAAATTCTAAAAGATTTGCTGGCATTTTTTCTTTTAAACGATAACCATTTAAACATTCAATTACAATACCTGGATCATTGCTTTGTAATAAAGTATTATACATACCAGCTGCTTGTACCATATTTCTGGGAACACAAACAAACATTCCTCTAAGTGAATTAATTATCATGCCCATTGGGCTTCCACTATGCCAAATACCTTCTAACCTGTGGCCTCTGGTTCTAATAATTAATGGACAACTTTGTTGACCTTTTGTTCTGTAATGTAGTGTAGCAACATCGTCACTCAAGGTTTGCAAAGCAAATAATAAATAATCTAGATATTGTATTTCAGCAATTGGCCTTAACCCTCTAACAGCCATGCCAATTGCTTGTCCAACAATTGTAGCTTCTCTAATGCCAGTATCAAAAATTCTTTCTTCACCATATTTTTTCTGCAGACCAGAAAAGCCTTGATTCACATCTCCTATATAACCTAAATCTTCACCAAAAGCAACAACTAATGGATTGTTAGTAAACAACGCATCAAAATATTTATTTAATATTTCATAACCATTTAATGAAGGTGAATCAAAAGAAATCCAAGGTTTTACTTCAGAAACTTTTAATGCACTTTTAATCCCTTGATTATATAAATGAGAATTGAAAAGGTCTTTATTTTCTGCAATTAACTGGTTATAATAATTTCTTAAATCATCAATATTTTCTGAACTTCCTGCAAACTCAATAACTAGATTTAAAGTTTGCATAATATCTCTTCGTAAAGGATCTTTCGTATCCTTTAAATTAGTAGCAAATTGTTGTAACTGATGATACATACCAACATCACTACTATTAATATGAGAAACTAATTCAACGGATTTTTTAACTTGTTCAAGAATGGGTTGTTGAAATTTATCCCAAGCACTTTGTTTACTATCTCTAACAAAAACCCTTGATTCTTCTTCAATAATTTCTAATTCTTCAATAGATGCAATGGCATTTTCAAGTATCCATTCTTTAAATTTTTTGTTGCAATCCCATTCTTTTTCCCATTCTAATCTATCAGCAGTTTTATATCTTTCATGACTACCACTAGTGCTATGACCCTGGGGTTGTGTAATTTCTTCAACATGAAAAATAGCAGGAGTATGAGATTCTCTCATTTTTTGAATTCCAGCTTCAAAAACTTCACACATTTCAGCATAATCCCAACCTTTTACTCTGTATATATTAATTCCATTTGTGCCCTTCTCTTTTTGAAACCCTTGAAGTGCGTTTGAGATAGATCCCTTTGTTGTTTGATATTTATTTGGTACAGAAATTCCGTAACCATCATCCCAAATAAATACTGCCAATGGAATTTGCATTACACCTGCTGCATTTATACTTTCCCAAAAATGACCTTCACTGGTCGCCGCATCTCCAATTGTGCAAAAACAAACTTCATTACCATTATGACTTAAATGATGTTGGTTCCACAATTGCTGAATATTTCTAAAAGATTTTGAAGCTAAAGCTAAACCAACTGCTCTTGGCATTTGGCCAGCAGTTGGAGCCATATCTGCTGAAATATTTTTTCTATTGGCAAGATCTAACCAATTTCCATTTTCGTCTACATTTCTTGTTGAGAAATGGCTCACCATTTGTCTTCCTGCACTAAAAGGCTCATTTCTAACATCAGGATCAGCGTATAATTGAGCAAAAAATTGTTCCACACTTGCTAAACCACTTGCAAACATGAAAG
>JAYVBS010000036.1:0-4418 GCA_043750315.1 Chitinophagaceae bacterium | reverse complement strand
ATGATTTTTTTTCTTTTGTTAATGACATCTTTTTGTGTTTAAATTAACACCCAATTGTGTTTTACTTTTTTATTTGGCGGCGAAGATAAGGGAAAACTGCTTTTAGATATAAAAATATTAGGCAAAATTTCTATACTATTTCAATCTAGTTCACAAAAAATTAATACAAAACCAAAAAAAATAAAGATTCAATATTATACCTTTGCCTATGGCAACAGTAAAAAAATCTCCCTCAACAAAAAAAAAGAGTCAAAATACCATTCTTGATGGTTTAACTTTTGATGATGTGTTAATTACTCCAGCTTATAGCAATGTTCATCCTAAAGATGTAGATATCAGCACTCATCTTACCAAAAAAATAAAACTTAATATTCCATTTCTTTCTGCAGCGATGGATACTGTAACTGAATCGAACTTAGCTATTGCTTTAGCAAGAGAAGGTGGTTTGGGCATTCTACATAAAAACATGAGCATTGAAAACCAAGCAGATCAGGTAAGAAGAGTGAAAAGAAGTGAGAATGGTTTAATAGTTGATCCTATTACATTAACATTAAAAGCAACAGTTGGTGATGCTTTTAAGATTATAAAAGATAGAAAAATTGGTGGTATTCCAATTGTAGATGATGGTGGAAAATTGATAGGTATAGTAACGAATAGAGATTTAAGATTTGAAGTAGGAAATAATTCTAAACCTATTGAAAAAGTAATGACTACTCAAAACCTCATTACTGCACCTGAAGGAACTGATTTAAAAAAAGCAGAAAAAATATTACAACAATATAAAATTGAAAAACTTCCAGTAATTAATAAACAAGGAAGACTGGTAGGCTTAATTACTTATAGAGATATTGAACAAATCAACAACTTTCCAAATGCTTCTAAAGATGGCTTTGGAAGGCTTTTAGTTGGTGCTGCTTTAGGAATAACAAATGATTTATTAGATAGAGCTGCAGCATTGCAACATGCAGGTGTAGATATTGTTACATTAGATAGTGCTCATGGACATAGTGAAGGTGTTATCAGTAAATTAAAATTATTAAAGAAAAATTTTAAAACCATGCAAGTCATTGCTGGCAATATTGCAACTGCAGCTGGTGCAAAAGCAATGGTTGATGCTGGTGCAGATGCTGTTAAAGTTGGTATTGGTCCTGGTTCAATTTGTACCACAAGAATTGTAACTGGTGCAGGTGTACCACAGCTAACAGCAATTATGGAAGCTGCAAGTATTTTGAAACAAAAAAACATTCCTTTAATTGCTGATGGTGGAATAAGATTTACAGGTGATGTAGTTAAAGCCTTAGCTGCAGGTGCAGATGTTGTAATGATGGGTAGCATTTTTGCAGGAACAGAAGAAAGCCCTGGTGATACTATTATTTATGAAGGTAGAAAGTTTAAAGAATATAGAGGCATGGGTAGCATTGGTTCTATGGGTGAAGGAAGTAGTGATAGATATTTTCAAAACGCTGAATCCGAAAATAAAAAGTATGTTCCTGAAGGTATTGAAGGAAGAATTGCATATAAAGGAAATTTAAACGAAATTATTTATCAGTTTGTTGGAGGATTAAGAGCTGGTATGGGTTATAGTGGTTCTAAAAATATTGAAGCCCTTAAAAAGGTGCAGTTTATAAAAATGTCAAATGCAGGAATTAAAGAAAGCCATGCACATGATATTGTAATTACAAAAGAATCTCCAAACTATAGTAGAAGTTAAAATTATTGTTTACCAGAAAGCATAGGAACAAAAGAAAACATTTCAAATTTTTCTTCCTCGTAAGTTCCATCTACATTTTTTGTAACTTTTATCATACGTTGAGCATCTCCTTCATCAACAGGAAGAACCATAAATCCATGGGGTTGCAATTGTTGTAATAATTTATGAGGAATAAATGGTGCTGCTGCAGTTATTAATATTCTATCAAAAGGAGCCATATTGGGCAAACCTTCAAATCCATCACCATAAAAAAATTTAATGTTTGGATAATTGATTAGATGATTAAAATTTTTATTGGTTTCAAATAATTTTTTCTGACGTTCAATGGTGTAAACTTCTGCTCCTAATTTTTCTAAAACTGAAGCTTGATAAGCACTTCCTGTACCAACTTCTAATATTTTTTGTTTTGGTTTAACATCTAATAATTGTGTTTGAAAGGCAACAGTATATGGTTGTGAAATTGTTTGATCTGCTTCAATTTGCAAAGCCACATCATCATAAGCTTTTGAATCAAAAACAGTATCAATAAAAAAGTGTCTTGGAATAATATTTATAGCGTCTAAAACTTTTTGATTATTAATTCCCTTTTCTTGCAGAATTGTAATCAATCTTTTTCTTTTTCCTTTATCTAATGGTGTATCTACTTCTCTTCTTCTCATTAAAACAAAAATACAATTTGTAAGTCATTTAATTCAATTGTCTTTTATACATCTGAATGACATTTTCGAAACCTAAATAAATTGAATCACAAATTAATGCATGACCAATACTTACCTCATCTAAAAAAGGAATAGATTGTTTAAATAATTTTAAATTTTGAAAATCTAAATCATGACCAGCATTAATGCCTAAACCTAATTCCTTTGCTTGATTTGCTGCATTTATAAAACTCGTTAAAACAGCATTATCATGTTCCATTTTATTATTACACTTGTGAAACTCTTTGGCAAATGATTCAGTATATAATTCAATTCTGTCAGCACCTGTTGTACCTGCTGCAGCAATCATTTCTTTATCAGGATCAATAAAAATCGAAACTCTTATTCCAACATTTTTAAAAATTGCAATAATGTTTTTTAAATATTCTTGATTTTCTATAGTATTCCAACCATGATTACTGGTAAGCTGACCAACAACATCTGGAACTAATGTAACTTGATGTGGTTTTGTTTCTAATACTAAATCAACAAAACTTTGTTCAAGAGGGTTGCCTTCTATATTAAATTCAGTAGTAATAATTTTTTTAATTTGTCTTACATCTTCATAACGAATGTGTCGTTCATCTGGTCGTGGGTGAACAGTAATTCCATCTACTCCAAAACCTTGAGCATCTATTGCAGCTTTAACAACATCAGGGTTATTTCCACCTCTTGCATTTCTTAAAGTTGCAAACTTGTTGATGTTGATACTGAGTTTTGTCATGCAGCAAAATTAAGTTGTTAATTCTTCGAAAATGATATCATGTTTTTCAAGTTCTTTTAAAACAGGATGATAAATTTCTGGAACTGTTGGAATCAGTAATCCTTTAGCAGAAATTATTCCCTCTAAAATAAGTTCTGCAGCAATACCCAATGGTAACCCAACTGTTTTAGCCATTGCTGTTGAGCTACAGTTCTCTCCTATTACTTTTAAATAACTTTTTAATTGATGTGTTTTTCCATCAAGTTCATATTCAAATTCATGAAACATAATAATCATATCCTTATCATTTGGTTTCAATGATAGTTTTAATTCCATAATAAATTGCAATACATCAACTGCACTGCACAAACCTTTATTAATTTCAGTTTCACCATCATTTAAGCCAAAAAAATCTAATTGTTCATCACGATAAACTTTTAATTGGTGTTTATTAAAGTGTTGCTGAAAAAATTCTGAAAGGATTAAACCATCGGTTTCATAAATTTTTTCTTCATCGGTTAATTTTAAAGCAACAATATTTTTCCAACCTTTAATAAACTCAGGAAAGCGTAATGTTGTTCTGATAAAATTTGGAATATCTTCTAGTTCATAAATAGGCATATAACTTACAGAATCTCTGTTAGCGTAATAACCATAATTTTCGCCATTGGGTAATTGAATACAATTTTTATCATTAAACAAATTTTCATATTCCACATTTTTCTTTATTCCATTTTCTACATACACAGCACCAGATTTTCCTGCTAAAACAATATTTCTGGGATTCCAAGTTAGTTTATAAAACCAAGGATTATCAATACTTTCAGGGGTTACTAATCCTCCACAATGAGATTTAAAAGAAGTAATTTTTCCTCCATTATTTTTTATCTCATCAATAATTTTCATGGCACTCATATGATCAATTCCTGGGTCTAAACCCATTTCATATAAAAACAATAAGTTTTTTTCTTCTACTTGTTTTGATAATTTTTTAGTTGCTTCATCAATGTAAGATGCAGTTAATAAATTTTTATTAAACTG
Source organism: Chitinophagaceae bacterium (assembly GCA_043750315.1). GTDB lineage: Bacteria > Bacteroidota > Bacteroidia > Chitinophagales > Chitinophagaceae > CAIVPM01. Next base: position 265 of record JAYVBS010000036.1, on the reverse strand, counting down.
CAAACAAGCATCAGCAATTAACAAATGTAAATGAGGTGGCATTAAAGAAATTACAATATCGGCTTGTTGTATAATTTTATTCTTTTCTTCTACATTATAGATATCTAAAGCTATAGGTTTAACTAGTGGATGATTACCAATTTTAGATTGTAATAATTCAATATCACCATCAACAATAATTATTTGCCAATTTCTTTTTATTGCTAGTTCTTTAAGAAAATTAATTAAAACTGTTGCTGATTTTCCTGCACCAAATAATACTATT
>JAYVBS010000035.1:0-4440 GCA_043750315.1 Chitinophagaceae bacterium | reverse complement strand
TTTGCTTGTAATTCAGTAAAAGGAATTGGCAATAAAAACAAATAACTCCCTGCTGACAATGTAGTACCTCCCGCTGAAGGAGCATCAGCTACTAATCTAGCAACTGGCAATCCACGTCGCTTTAAATCCCAAAAACGGTGCCCTTCATAACATAATTCCTTATAACGCTCACTCAAAATGTTTGTAATTGCATCAGCTTGAGATGCAAATGTTACATTAGTATAAGGAAGAATTCTTGCAGTTCTTAAATCATTAATATCTGACTCTGCACTGTTAGCACCTGTAAAACGACCTTGTTCAGCTCTAGCTTCAGCTCTTATTAAATACATTTCACCAGTTCTAAATATCTTAGCATTGTTTACATTTTCGTTACCAGTAGCATAACCAGTTCCAGCATATTTATTAATCAACCTTGGTTGACGACCACCAGCTGTTAAAAGTGGCTCGCTTCTAAAAAATGAAGAAAAACGAACATCATTTACTTGATCATAAGTATCCCATAGTTTATTACTTGGCATCCATACAACAGTTCCTATATTTAGAACCGAACCAACAAATGCTGATGTTCCTCTAAAGTAACCACCAATTCTAAATGTGTTAGTTCTTACAGTTTGCATTGCAACTTCAATATTGTTAGCATCAGTCCACATTCCTGCATAACTAGATCTTGAAACTAATGGTAAGTCTGTAATTACTGCAGAGCTATAAGCTTCAGCATTAGCCCAATCTCTTTGGTATAAAGCAACTCTTGCATGTAAAGCTTGAGCTGCCAATAATGAGGCTCTATTTTTGTCAATCAAAGCAGTAGGTAATAAACTTTTAGCTGCTATCAAGTCAGCATTTAACTGATTAAAATAAGGCTGCATTTGTATTCTTGTAGTAGGCCCAAAACTAACTTCTGTTAAATAAGGCATTGCTAACCCTGAAGGGGTATAATTATTACAATAGTATCTAAACAATTGAAAATGTGCAAATGCTCTTAAGAAAAGTGCTTCACCTCTTAAAAGGTTCTTTTTTGCAGCATCACCAGTTAATAAAGCTTGTGCAGCAGGCAAAGCGGCTAACACTCTATTTACTCTATCAATAGTTCTATATTGAGGGTTGATTATTGTGAAGTTATCTCTAATACTCACATCAGTAGGTGTGTATTGCCACTCATGAGTTGTTTGTGCATTGTAAAACTCACCAGCGGTTTTCATTTCATCACTAAAAGTTCCACTAGCTAATATATCAGTTTCTACACCAAAACCGGCATAAGCACCAATGATTGCAGATTCACAGTTAGTAACCGTTGCCAAAGCAACATTACCAGCAATTAAATCTTGCTCAACTGGTTCAATTAATTTATTACATGATGTTATTGCGAGGATTGATCCAATTGCAATAGCAAATTTTAATATTTTCATTTTATTAATTTTTAAATTTAAGATTAAAAATTCACATCTAAACCTACAACAAACATACGAGGGTTAGGAAATTCTTGTAAACTAATATTGTTGCTATCCTCAGGATCTAATCCTCTCCAAGGACTCCATATTGCAAGATTTTGACCTTGCATGTAGAATTTTGCAGATTTTATTAAACTAGAACCAGGCTTTCCTATTCCTGGAATAGTGTAAGCAACATTTAATGTTCTAAATCTAAGAAATTTTGCATCGTGAATATCTGCAGAAGTAAAATCTCTATCATACAAAGGAGATGAATAATATTTTTGATCTCCTGGTTTTTGCCACTGTTCTGTTAAAAGGATTTTATTTTGATTTACAGCACCTGCATATCCTGGAGTTCCTCTTGTGGTCCAACTTTCAACGTTATTATATCTGAATACCTCAAATTGATAAGAGAATAAAGCACTTACACTTATTCTTCTATATCTTAAATCAAGGTTAAAACCACCAACATGTTTAGGCAAATATGTACCAAACTTTGCAAACCTTGCAGCTTCATTAAAATTAGTAGTCACTTTACCATCAGCCTTTTCATAAGTTGGTCTTCCAGTTGCAGGATCAGCACCTAAATAGTTGAAAGAATAATGGGAACCAAATGGCAATCCTTTTCTAATAATACCAGTTCCTGCTGGATATTCATTAACTGGACCAAGATCAACAATTAAATTATTATTAATTGCATGATTCCATCCAATTGTCATATCAAAATCTCTCTTCCTAATTACATCAACTTCAATATTCAACTCAACTCCTTTATTGCTCATAATACCCGCGTTAATAGGTAATGAAGTTCCACCAAAACCAGTTGTTGAGTTTAGTGGTAAACTTACGAAAAGATCTTTTGTTTCATTAGAATAAACGTCTAAATTAACTCTTACTTTATTTTTCCACATGCTTAAATCTAAGCCAAAATTTAATTTAGAAATTGTTTCAATTCTTAAACTTGGATTACCAGGTGTAGTAGGAACTTGACCAGTTATAGGAGATCCTGTAAAACCAGTTGTATTGCCATAAGCAGGTAATTGAGGGCCTAAGTAGTTTGCAACTCCATAAAGACCAGATCCTGTTCCAAATGAAGCAGTTGCAATACTACCAATATTTGGTACAATACCATAAGAAACTCTAGCTTTTAAATTGCTAAACATTTTTTGGTTTAGCATAAACCCTTCTTTAATAATATCCCAGCTAAAACCAGTTGACCAAGAAGATATTGATTGGTTTGCTGTATTAGCAATACGAGATGTAGCATCTCTTCTATAACCCCCAGTAATTGTATATTTATTATTATAAGTATATCTACCATTAGCAAAATAAGAACGAATACCAGCTTCTGATTTTGCACTACTAGAATTTTGAGGGTTAATACCAACACCTGTATTTAATGACCCTGCACCTTGACCAGTTAAAGATAATCTTGGATCAAGATTCCACATATTAAAACCAAAACCTTTGTTATATACTTTTATAGCTTCAAAATATCCACCAAATTCTACGTCATGATTTCCAAATACCTTGTTGAAAACTAAACTTGAAGTATTGATCATGTTTGTTCTGATAACATAAGCCTCACTTAAGAAACCTGAATTGAAAGTTTGCAAACTACCAATATAAGAATTAGCATTTACACCTCTTAATCCAAAATTACTTGATACATCTACGCCAAGTACATTTTTTGCAGTTAAAGAAGGCAATATTTTATAAGCCAATGTTAATCCCGTATTAATTTTTAATTGACGTTCTTGTAAAAAACTGTTTGCTAATCCCTCAATAGCATTACCCATTACAGTTGGTTTAAGAGCTGAACTTGCTCCAAAAACTAAAGTGCCGTTTGCAGTATAAGGCGTTTCATAAGGTCTTGCTCTCCAAACTATTTGAAAAGGATTTCTTGGACTATTTCCTAACCAATCACCTTCGCTTGAGTTAGTTATTGCTAAAGCCATAGTGTTATTAAACTGTACATTTAGTTTTCCAACTGTTTGATCTAAATTGAAACGTAATTGATAACGTCTTAATCTTGAGTTTACATCAATTCCTTTTTGATCAAATACCTGTCCAGATAAATAGTATTTGGTTTTTTCAGAACCACCATTAACATTAATCTCATGTGTTTGAGAAATTCCAGTTCTGAACATATAATTATAAAAATTAGCATTGTTATTTCTAAAGCTATCCAATATAAAATCATAACGAGCTAAAGTTGCCGCAGGTGCAGCTGCATTAGCTGGGTTGCTACGAGAATAAAACCAACCTGGTCCAGTAACACCACCAGCACCAGCTAAGCCCATTCTTTTTTCATACTCCAAAAGTTCAGTAGAATTCATCATATTGAAATTACTGGGATTTGGAGGTTGTGTAAATCCAAATTGAGTTCTAAAAGTAAAATTGGTTTGTCCAATTTTACCTTTTTTAGAAGTTAAAACGATAACTCCAGTTCCACCTCTAGAACCATACATAGCTGCTGCTCCAGCATCTTTTAATATAGTAATAGATTCAAAATCATTTGGGTTAAAACCTTGCATATCACCAGCAGGAATAGGAATTCCATCTAATACATATAGTGGTTGAACACCAGCCCCTGAAATTGATTGAATACCACGAATGGTTACATTAGCACTTGCACCTGGTTGACCTGAACCAGAATTAACAACCATACCAGGAACTCTACCTTGTAATGCTTGGTCAAATGCAGCTAGAGGAGTTCCGTCAACTACTTTATTACTTAAAACAGTAGCAGCTCCAGTAAATTGGCTTTTCTTTTGTGAAGAATAACCAGTTACAACAACTTCTTCTAATAATTTATCATCAACTTTTAGGCTAATGTCAATAGAAGTTTTTCCGTTAATTGCAACTTCTTCCTTTGTGAAACTCACGGAAGTAAATACTAAAATTTTTGAGGTTGCTGGAGCAGTAAAAGAATAGCTACCATCTGAACCAGAAGTTGTTCCAGCAGTTGAACCTTTAACAGTTATTGAAACTCCTGCTACACCTGCAC
>JAYVBS010000034.1:0-10292 GCA_043750315.1 Chitinophagaceae bacterium | reverse complement strand
AAATTAAAGCATTGTTATCTGGTACAAATAATGCCAAATGTGGTTCATATGCTAAAACATTTTGTTGCATGGTAGATTGTTCTAACTCTTTTATGTATGGTGGATTACTTACAATTATATCATAAGTTTCTAATTCACCCCAATTATCTTCATTTAAAAAGTCAAGTTGTTTTAATGTGATTGAACTATGTAAATGCTCAGCATTCTTATGAGCTACTTGCAATGCAAAAAAACTTACATCTATTGCTGTGATTGAAGATTGGGAAATTTTTCGTTTTAGAGAAATTGCAATACAACCACTGCCAGTACCAATGTCTAAAATATTTAATGCTGCATTTTTATTTTCATTAACTATTAACTCAACTAATTCTTCAGTTTCTGGCCTTGGTATTAAAACATGTTCATTTACAAAAAATTTGCTACCACAAAACCAACTATAACCTAATATCTGTTGTAAAGGTTTATGCTGTTTTAATTGATGAAGATAGTTTTCTAGAATATGAATTTGGTGTGCTGTTAGTGTTTGATCGATAGCAACAAGTCTTTCTGTTGAATTTAATTTTGTTATTTCTTCTAAAATTAAATTAGCAATATTTTGAGCCTCTCGGCTAGCATAAATTGTATTAAGTTCTTTAACAATATATTTTGATGATGCTTTAAAATTCATTTGCTTCAAAGTTAATATCCTTCATAATCTTTGTTTCTTTGTTACCAAACAATTTTTTAATGTTTAAGTTTAATTGTAAAGAGAAGGAATTTGTATTTGATGAACCAATAGTTATGGGTATAATCAATACTACGCCTGATTCTTTTTATGAAGCTAGTCGACTAACAAATATAGATGAGGCTTTATTTGTAGCAGAAAAAATGTTAAAGGATGGTGCAAGTATTTTAGATATTGGAGGACAAAGCACAAGACTAGGAAGCGAAATGATTTCAACAGATAAAGAACTGAAAAGAGTAATTCCAATCATTGAAACTATCCATAAAAAATTTCCAGAAACTATCATTTCTATTGACACTTTTCAATCTCAAGTTGCAATTGAAGCTGTTGATGCTGGAGCTTTAATGGTGAATGATATAAGTGGAGGTAATTTAGATGATAACATGTTTTCAACTGTTGCAAAACTTAAAGTTCCGTATATCTGTATGCATATGAAAGGTACACCACAAAATATGCACACTCAAATTAAATATGATGATGTTGTTGAAGAAGTAAAAAATTATTTTATAGATAAGATTTCCTTATCTGCACATGCAGGAATTAAGAATTTAATTCTAGATATAGGTTTTGGTTTTGCAAAAAATGCAGAACAAAATTTTGAGTTAGTTAAAAACCTTAAAAAATTTCAATCATTACAAAAGCCAATATTACTAGGTGTTTCACGTAAAAGTAGTATTTATAAAACTTTAGGAATTACTGCAGAAGATGCATTAAACGGCACAACAGTTTTAAATACTATTGGCATTTTAAATGGAGCTAATATTTTAAGAGTGCACGATGTTAAAGAAGCTGTTGAAGTAATTAAATTAACACATTATTTTTTTAATGGCTGATAAGTTTTTGTTTGCACTTTTCTAACTTTTGGTTCTTCAGTTAAAGGTTCACATTCTTTTAATGATTCAAACATTTCTTTTGGTAATGATTGATATAGTTTTGTGCCTTCAGACTTCCAATTTATCATATCATCACTAACATCTTTAATTTTTTTTGCAGGGTTGCCAACAATTAAACTTCTATTTTCAAAAACTTCGTTTTGTTTAATAAATGATAAAGCACCAACCACACATTCATCTCCTAAAACAACATTATCCATAATTACACTATTCATTCCTATTAAACAATTTTTACCAATAATTGCACCATGAATAATTGCACCATGACCAATATGAGCATTCTCTTTTAAAACTGTATTAACCCCAGGAAACATATGAACAGTGCAATTTTCCTGAATATTGCAACCATCTTCAATTATTATTTTACCCCAATCGCCTCGTAAAACTGCATTGGGTCCAACATAAACATTTTTACCAATTACTACATTGCCAATTACACAAGCTTGAGGATGAACAAAAGCACTAGGATGAATTACTGGAATAAAATCGTTAAATGAATAAATCATTAAATATGCGTTTTTCCTGTTCTAAAACAATTGCCTTTAAAATGTGCAACTTGTTCGTTGTTTTGATTAAAAATTGAAATCAAATAAAGGCCTGTACTTCTTCCATTATGAATTTCGATTGCCTCTGCAATTAAAGTATCACCAACATTTACAACTTTTGTAAAATTGATTGATGTATCTAATGCAACCGATAAATTATTTCTGTTATTACATGCAAAAGCAAAAGCACTATCTGCTAAGCTAAATGCAATTCCACCATGAGCAATTCCAAAACCATTTACCATTTCATCTCTTAAAGTCATTTTAATTTTACTATAACCTTCTTTAATATCTAATACTTGTATGCCTAACCAATTACTAAATTTATCGTGTAACATCATGTGGTCAACAACTTGTTTTGGACTTGGCATAGTTGATTAGTTTATTAGGTAATTGGTTTATTGGTTGATAAGCTCTACTTCATCATTCATATTTCATAAATTATATTTCTTACTTCGTAATTCGTACATAGTATTTCGAACTATTCTCCTGTAAAATTGGGCTTTCGTTTTTCTAAAAATGCAGTAATACCTTCATTATAGTCTTTAGTTGTTGCAGCAATTTGTTGGTATTCATCTTCTAATTTTAATTGCTCTACTAAAGAATTATTTGCAGAATGGTTTAAAACAAATTTGGTGTATGCTAATCCTTTTGTTGGCATGTTTGCCAATGTGGTTGCAATGTTGAAACTTTCTTCTTGTAAAGTTTCGTCAGAAAAAACTTTATAAATCATGCCAATTTGTAAAGCTTCTGTAGCTGAAATTTTATCTCCCAACATCATTAATGCAGTTGCTTTTTGAAATCCAATTAATCTGGGTAATATATATGTACCTCCACTATCTGGTATTAGTCCAATTTTGCTAAACGCTTGTATAAAACTAGCTGAATGGCATGCCACCACTATATCACAAGCTAGTGCAATATTTGCACCAGCACCAGCCGCAACTCCATTTATTGCACAAACAATAGGTAATGGAATATTTCTAATTCTTGTTACAATTGGATTATAATGATCACATAAAATTTGAGAAATAGTTGGAGGATTTTCTGAAGTGAGTTCACCAATATCTTGCCCTGCACTAAATGCTTTTCCATAGCCAGTAATTAATATACAACGAACAGATTTATTGCTAGCACATTCATCTAAAATCTCTTGCATTCTAAAAGCCATTTCTTTATTAAAAGAATTGAATTTATCAGGTCTATTTAAAGTAATAAAAGCAATGTTGTTTTTAATTTCTAATAAAACTGTATCAGACATAAATAAAATTATATTACAAATTTACCATCTTTCATTTTCAAAACTCTTTTGCTTAAACCAGCCAATTCTTCATTATGTGTAACTATAACAAAAGTTTGATTGAACTCTTCACTTAATTCAACAAATAATTTGTGCAACTCTTTGGCATGTTTGCTATCTAAATTACCGGTTGGTTCATCAGCAAAAATAATATCAGGATTGTTTATTAATGCTCTGGCAACTGCAACACGTTGTTGTTCTCCACCACTTAATTGATTAGGTTTGTTTTCTATTCTATCTGCTAAACCTAATCTTTTTAATATATTGTTTGCTGCTGTTTGTAACTCATTTTTTTTTCTTCCTGCAATCCATCCTGGAATGCAAACATTTTCAATAGCACTAAACTCAGGCAATAAATGATGAAATTGAAAAACAAAACCAATATGTTTATTTCTAAAGGCTGCCAATTTTTTTCCAGATAAATTTTGTATCGGTTGATTGTTGATGAAAACTTCTCCAGAATCTGGTTTATCTAATGTGCCTAAAATATGTAATAAAGTACTTTTGCCAGCACCTGAAGAGCCTGTGATACATACTAATTCTCCTTTTTGTATTTCTACATCAACAGATTTTAGTACTTGTAAAGAATCGTAATTTTTAATAATGTTTTTAGCAATTAACATCAAATGTTTTTAGTACTCAAATGTATTACAATAGTATTAAAAGTTATTGCTAAAACTTAGGACAAGCAATAGGTCGATCCGTATTTGTAGGATGATTGTAGATTAAAGAAATTTCTAACCCGCCTCTACTTGCTGATGCAGTTTTTAAAGATGAAGTATTTATATCGTAGCTTATACCCAATCTTGTATTGGAATATTCAATTCCTAAATAAGGAATAAATGCATCATTTAATCTTAACCATGTGCCAGCATAAATACTCACTCTGTTTCTTAAATCTGAATTTGCTATAAATTCTGCTGCACCACCAATTACAGTTTCATTGCTTTTACCTTGAATGCTATGTAAACCACTCATATGAAAACCAAAGGCTTCATTAAACATGTAATATCCACCAAAATGAGCAGTTATTCTAGAGTTTAAAGAATACTCTGTACCTACAAATTTTTGAGATGGTTTGTTAATATGATACATGCTTATGCCAGCATAGTAATTATTGTTTTCGCCAGCACTTCCATTAAATAAAACACCAGCATTTAAATCGAAATAATTTGATTGTAATGTAGAATTATTAAATACTTCAGAAGTGGTTCCAGTGAATCCTAAAGTGGTTAATTGATCTTCGAATTTTAAATTAGTAGTATTAATAAGCATGTTTGAGTAAGTTGCTTGTACACCAATACTTAATTGATTATTGCCATCTTCATCTAAACCTTTATGATATGCTGTAGATATTGAAGCATAATTAAATTTTACAGCACTATTTGCACTATTATCGTTTAAGAAAGAAAAACCAACTCCGAACGCATCATTATCTGCAATTTTATTTTGAAGAATATGAAAATCTATTGAAGCCGTATTAGTAATAAATGCATTATTAATAGATGGCCATTGATTTCTATGATTTCCAGCAATTCTATAAGCACCATTAAATTTGCCAGTTAATGCAGGATTTAAAGTTAGTGGCGATGCAAAGAATTGAGAAAAATGTGGGTCTTGAGCAAAACCAACATATTGTATCAAAAAAAGGAAGGAGAGAATTAAAAATCTTTTCATTAGAATTTTCGAAATTACCCAAATACATTTAAATAAATGTGCAGTTTAATATTTTAACATTATGTTTTTATTTTTTACGACTGCATTTTTGTTCCATATGCCAAATCGCCAGCATCGCCTAATCCAGGAACTATATAACCTTTTGCTGTAAGTTCATCATCAATATCGCCACACCAAATTTTTATGTCATTGCCACATTCTCTATAAATATATTCAATACCAACAGTACTTGCTATAGCACAAACTATATGAATTTCAATTGGCGTAGTTTCATGTCTCATATGTTGAATTGTTTTTACTATTGATGAACCTGTAGCCAACATAGGGTCACTTATAATTACAATTCTACCTTCTAAACTTGGGCAACTCATGTAGTCTAAACAAATTTCAAAAGTACCATCGTTATGGTGTTTTCTGTATGCAGAAATAAAAGCATTATCAGCTTTATCAAAATAGTTTAACATGCCTTGATGTAAGGGCAAACCTGCTCTTAATATTGTTGCAAGCACGGGTTGACTTCTTAAAACTTTGCTTTCATGTATACCAAGTGGTGTTTGTATTTCAACCAAATCATAAGGCATTTCTTTGCTAATTTCATAAGCAGCAACTTCACCTATACGTTGTAAGTTTCTTCTAAATCTTAATCGATCATTTTGAATAGAAATGTCACGAATTTCTGCAATCCAATTCGTTAATAAACTATGATTATTACTCAAATTTGTTACCATATTCTATAATTTGTGTAGTGAAAAGTACTTAAAATGTTTTAAACAACTGAACTTTGTAATTCAAATGCAATTATACACTTATAACAACTTGCACAAAGCTACAATCATTAGCTTATTTACAGCAATTATCATAACAGGTTTTTCAATTATTCTTGGAAAAGAAAATTTCTTTTTATTGCTAAACACTGATTTAGGAAAGTTTGGAGATTTCTTTTTTGACTATGCAACTTATTTAGGTGATGGTATTGTTTGGGCAATTTTTGTTTTATTTTTTTTATGGAAAGATAAAAAGCAATTGTTGCTAATTGCTTTATCAATAATAATTTCAACTATTATTGTGCATTTTGTTAAAGGCTCTGTTTTTGTAAGCCAACCTAGACCTCTGGAAGCCTTGCCACAGCTGAAAAATATTATTCATACTATTCCTAATATTGAAATTCATTTAGTTGGAAGTTTTCCGTCTGGTCATACTACTCAAGCTTTCACCATGTATTTATTATTGTGTTTGATGTATAATAAAAATTGGTTAGCTTGGGTAGGATTTATACTTGCCATATTAGTAGGCTATTCAAGAGTTTATCAAGCACAGCATTTTCCTATAGATGTTGCAGGAGGTATTGCAGTTGCTATTATCACAATATTTAATTCATTATTTATAATTAAGAAACTTTATAAACAAAAAATTCTTAGTTAACTTCAGTAGTCATGATGAAAGTCATTTGATATAAATTCTATTCAAACCTTACTTTTGCCATGCAAAAAATAAAGCAATGAATTTTAATCTGAATCAAATTCCTACAAGAAACTCAAAACCTCGTCATCATGGTATAACAATGGTAATGGACAAAGGCTTAAGTATTAATGAAGCAAAAAATTTTTTAGAAATAGCTGGCCCTCATGTGGATATTGTAAAATTTGGTTTTGGTACTGCTTATGTAACTCCAAATCTTAAAGAGAAAATTGAAGTGTATAAAAATGCTGGAATGCCAATTTACTTTGGTGGAACATTATTTGAAGCATTTTTAATACGCAATCAGTTCGATGATTTTGTTGCTATTTGTAAAGATTATGGTGTAGAATATATTGAAGTAAGTGATGGTTCTATTACAATACCTCATGCAGAAAAATGTGGTTATATAGAAAAGTTAACTAAACATGCAACTGTGTTAAGTGAAGTTGGTAGTAAGGATGCTGCACACATTCTTCCTCCTTATAAATGGATTGAATTAATGAGAGCAGAACTAGAAGCTGGCTCAACTTTTGTTATTGCTGAAGCTAGAGAAGCAGGTAATGTTGGTATTTACAGAGGTTCTGGTGAAGTTCGTGAAGGATTAGTACAAGAAATTTTAACTCAGATACCAGAAGAAAAAATTATTTGGGAAGCACCACAAAAAGCACAACAGCTTTACTTTTTAGAATTAATAGGTTGTAATGTTAATTTAGGAAATATAGCTCCAAATGAAGTATTGCCATTAGAAGCAATGCGAATTGGTTTAAGAGGAGATTCTTTCTTTTTATACCTAGATAAAAAATCTTAATGAATGTATTTGGTTTAATTGGTCATCCTTTAACACATTCTTTTTCGAAAGAATATTTCGATAAAAAGTTTGATCATGAAAAAATTACAGATGCACAATTTAAACTTTTCGACCTTGAAAAAATTGAACTTGTTCAAGATTTAATTCTAGATGAATCAATTAAAGGCTTAGCCATTACTATTCCTTACAAACAACAGATTCTTCCTTTTTTATTTTCGAAAAATGAAAATGTAATACAAAGTAAAGCTTGTAATTGCCTTAAAATTCTTGATGGCAAATTGTTTGGTTTTAATACTGATATTATTGGGTTTGAGAAGTCCTTTATCAAACAATTACAACCATTTCACCAAAAAGCATTGGTTCTTGGAAATGGTGGAGCAGCTGCAGCTATTACATTTATTTTGAGAGCATTGCAAATTGATTATTCTTGTGTTACAAGAATAAATGAAAGTGATTGTTTTACGTATGATGAATTGAATGAAAAAATTATTAATAATCATCAAATTATTATTAATACAACTCCATTAGGTACATTTCCTTTTGTTGAAACTTATCCAAATATTCCCTATCAGTTTTTAACCTCACAACATTATTTGTTTGATGTAGTGTATAACCCAACTGAAACCATTTTCATGAAAAAAGGGTTGGCACAAAAAGCTATTGTAAAAAATGGTTACGAAATGCTTTGCATACAAGCAGAGGAAAATTGGAAAATTTGGAATGTATAGTTAATTAATCGTTGTTTCACTTTTTTTCCAAATCACATTTCTTTCAAACAAATAATTTAATACAAATTCAAAACAATTAGAGTGTTTACCAACCAACTCAGGCGGAAAAACGCCTTTTTCTGTAAACATTTTTTTTGCTAATAAATTTACAGCAGCTGTACAGGTGTAACCTGTTGAACGAGACATTGAAGACAATTTTGAAGTTTTATCATACTCATCTAATAATTCGTAAATTACTTTTTTTGTAACATCATTTTCTGTACCATCAATTATTACTTTCATCACAGTTAATTCTTCTTCTTCTTCTCCAAGTTTCCAATCTTTAAACAATACTTTAGAAGTAAATTCTAATGGTGAAATTTCTGTTCCATTAATGTTAATCGTTTTCTTTTCAAAAAAACCTGCATCTTTTAAAGCAATGATTAACTGAACATGACCTGGATAACGAAGTGTTTTTTCTTTAAGATTTTTAATATGGCCCATAGTAAAAAGTAAACTCCTTAAACCATCTGTATTAAAAGCTTCTAATGTTCCAACACCATTAAATTGCATCAATTCTGTTTCGCTTAGAGCAGGTCGTGTAATTACAAATCCATTTTCTTGTAAACGAGCTGGTCTGGTATATTCTTCTAAAACATCAATAGGAGAGAAAGGTGCTTTATATTCAAAAGGTTTTACTCTAATTTTTGGTAAGCCACCAACATAACATTCAAAACTATTTACTTGCATCAATTCATTGTATCTACCTAAAATTAAATTACTCATTCCAGGAGCAACCCCAACATCAGTAATTACGGTAACATTATGATGAATTGCAAGTTCACATAAGTCTAAAGGGTTTTCAGGAAAGAAAGATATATCTGCAATATTTTTACCACACTTTATTACTGTTTCTAAAGTTTTATATCCCATAAAACCTGGCACTGCAATAACTACAGTATTAAACTTTTCAAGTAAGCGAGGATAGTTTTGAAATTGCAATAAATCTGTTTCAACAATTTCAATTTCTGAATTAATACTCTTTAAGTATGAAAGATTTTTTGTGCTGAAATCAAAACTGGTAACATTATAATTCTTTACTAAATCTAGGGCCATTGTTTTACCAACCATTCCTGCTCCTAAAACTGCAATATTCATGTATGCTTTTTTACAAATATCGGATTCTTGATTTTAACAGTTTGTATTATGAATTAACTGACATTTTTCATCCATCTTTTTAATAATGGAACTAACAATAACAACAGTATACCAACTATTACAGAACCCAAAGCAACATTACTTAAAATGCTTGAATAGTATGGCATTGAAGCCATTGCATTATTTTGTACAGTTTCCGGAACACTCATTAATGATCCAATTTTTTGAGCCATAAACTCACCAATTGCACTTGCAAAAAACCAAATACCCATCATAAGCCCAACCATTTTTGTTGGGGATAATTTAGTAATCATAGATAAGCCAATCGGAGATAAACACAGCTCTCCACAAATAATAAAAAAGTAGCCAAGTATAAAAGCCCATAAAGGAATTAAGCCATTCTGCATATTGTTTCTACATGCTATATAAAAAACAAAAAAACCAATGCCCATTAAAATAAATGATAATGCAAATTTTAATGGTGTTGAGGGTTCTTTGCCTATTTGATTTAGCCAAGGCCAAAGCCAAGCAAACGCTATACTCATAATAATTACCCAGGCAGGAGGTAAAAAATTATTTATTGCTAAGGCAGGTAGGGTTGAACCATTTAAATTCATGTTCACATTTCTCATAGCAAAAAGATTAAGTGAACCTGAATTTTGTTCGTAAAAAGACCAAAACAAAACTGAAAAGATAATCATAACAAGTGCAGCAAATAATTTATTTCTTGCATCATGGTCTAGTTTATAAGCAATCCAGAGTATATAAAGTAAAGAAGCTATTCCTAATCCAAACATAATATAGTCCATTGCAGAATATTTATTAAATAAAATAACTACAAATGGCACTACTAATAATGTTGCTAGGTATATAAAATATTCTGTTTTAATAAAACCAAAAATTGGTTTATTTAGTATTTCTTTATTTGGGGGTAAGCCTTTGTTTTGTAATATATTTTGGCCAAATATAAAAACAACTAAACCAATTAACATAAATATACCAGCAAGTCCAAAACCATAATG
>JAYVBS010000033.1:0-4455 GCA_043750315.1 Chitinophagaceae bacterium | reverse complement strand
TTTACGTGATGAAGGTGCTATTAATCCAATGGGTGATAAAGAAATTATAGATACAGAACTTCAGTTAAAAGATTTGGATAGTGTAGAACGCAAACTTTCTAAATGTGAAAAGCTTAGTAAAACAGACCCAAAAATGAAAGTAGAGGCTGAGATTTTACAACGTTGTAAAGCACATTTGGATAGTGGAAAAAATATTAGAAGTCTTGGTTTAAGTAAAGAAGAAAAATTAGCTATTGCAGATTTAATGTGTTTAACTGATAAAAGTGTTTTGTATGTTGCTAATGTAGATGAAGCTAGTATGCATACGGGTAACAAGTTTTCTGCAATGTTAATTGATGGAGTTAAAGATGAAGCTGCACAAGTAATTGTAATGTGTAACAATGTTGAAGCTCAAATTGCAGAAATGGAAAATGAAGAAGACAGACAAATGTTTATGGAAGAATTTGGAATGAAGGAACCTGCATTGCACAGATTAATTCAATCCACTTATAAACTTTTAGCACTTGATACTTATTTTACAGCAGGTGTTCAAGAAGTAAGAGCTTGGACAATTCACAAAGGATGGAAAGCTCCACAAGCTGCAAGTGTAATACATACAGATTTTGAAAAAGGATTTATAAAAGCAGAAGTGATAAGCTTTGTAGATTTTGTTCAATACAAAAGTGAAGCTGCTTGTAGAGAAGTGGGCAAATTAAGAATAGAAGGTAAAGAATATATTGTTAAAGATGGCGATATTATGCACTTTAGATTTAATGTTTAATAAATTACAAATTTGAAAAGTAAAATTTTATTATAGTTATTATTACTTTTGCTAGTACATGAATAAACTAAAACGATATTCAACCTTTAATAAACTAAAATCTACCATAGTTTTAAATATCGAGAAAACAAATAGTAGTAACATAAGTCTTATTGAGTTTAAAAGTTTATTAGATACTTTTAAAAAACATATAGTATCCAATCCGTCACATGTTCTTTTAAAGTCAAAAAATGCAACAAAAAATAGTAAATGACTTACTTTTCATTTGTAAAACATTACAAGAAAATAAAGTTCAATATTTAATTGTAGGAGGATTTGCAGTAGGACTACATGGATACTCAAGAATGTCAACAGACATGAATGGAAATATTTCTCAAAAACAAGATTTTGATTTTTGGTATAATCCTACTTACACAAATTATTTTAATTTGCTGAACGCATTAGAAAAACTTGGTGAGGATGTTTCAAAATTTAAAGCTGAACAAACTCCCAATCCTTTAAAATCTTTCTTCAAGTTAAAATCTGACAGATTCACAATAGATTTTCTTCCTACTATTATTGGACTCGAAAAATTTATAACTTCATTTAAGAAAAGAAATATTATTAAAATTGAAGGAATTCAAATTGATTTTATTTGCCTGGAAGATTTACTCATCAACAAAAAAACTACAGCAAGGCCAAAAGATATTGATGATATTAACCAATTGAACTTAATTAATAAGAATAATAAATAATTTAAAATAAGTGATGAAATTTTTATCTACTATATTAATTTGTTTCTTAACAATAATTTCTTGCAACAATAATTCTGCTTCAGAAAATATTAATACCTCTACTCCTACTCAACAAGCAAATTTTCAAATCATCAAACAATATCCACATAATTCAACTTCGTTTACTGAAGGTTTAGAATACAGAGACAGTAGTTTGTATGAAAGCACAGGACTCAATGGTACAAGCAAATTGAGCAAAATTGATATCAATACTGGCAAAGATTTATTGACAATTAATTTAGATAAAAAATATTTTGGAGAAGGTATTACTATACTCAATGGAAAAATATTTCAACTTACTTACAAAGAAGAAAAATGTTTTGTTTATGATTTAAAATCTTTTAAAAAACTACAAGAATTTTCTTATACAGGTGAAGGTTGGGGCATGACAAATGATGGCAAACAAATTATAAACAGTAATGGCTCAAATAATTTGTATTATAGAAATGCAAACACATTTGCTGAAGAAAACATTATTGCAATTTTTGATGAGAATGGACCGTTAGCCAACATTAATGAACTTGAGTATGTTGATGGATTTATTTATGCCAATGTTTGGTATAAAAATTACATTGTAAAAATTGATCCTAAGCAAGGTAAAGTAATTGCTAAATTTGATTTTTCAGGTTTAATAAATCAATATATGCCTAACTTACATCGAGATGAAGTAATCAATGGCATTGCTTATAACAAACAAAAAGGAACATTTTATATTACTGGAAAGTTTTGGCCATTATTGTTTGAAATAAAAATGAATTAACTCATAATTCTAAATTCTCATTATGCCTTCTCTTTTTGAACCAAATGTTAGTGCAGAAATTATTAAAAGAATACACCAATTAACCCCACAATCAAAAGCTAATTGGGGTAAAATGAGTGTAGCACAAATGTTGCATCATTGCAAACTTGCATTAGGAGCTGCAACAGGTGAAGTAAAATTAAACTCATCATTTTTTATACGACTTATACAACCTTTTATAAAAAAAATGGTATTGAGTAACAAGCCTTATAAACCAGGATTGCCAACAGCAAAAGAATTTATAATAAAAAATGACAAAGATTTTGAAGTAGAAAAAAAGCAACTAATACAACGCATCAATAAATTTATTTCAAATGGTGAAAAAGTTGTTGATGGTTTAAGACATCCTGCATTTGGAAAACTATCTTCTTACGAATGGGGCTATAGTCAATGGAAACATTTTGATCATCATCTTAGGCAATTTGGTGTATAGTTTCATCTTAAATTTTCTTATTTTTTATTAATTTTATTTTCACAATTGCATATCTTCATTGCAACTAATCTATTCATACTTCGAAAATAATTTCAATGGCAAATTTATCTAGCTCAGTAGTAGCAGTAATTTTAGGTGGTGGTGCCGGTTCAAGATTATCTCCTTTAACAGCTTCTCGTAGTAAACCTGCAGTTCCTATTGCAGGCAAATATCGCTTAGTAGATATTCCTATTAGTAATTGCATGAATAGTAACATTCATAGGATGTTTGTACTAACTCAGTTTAACTCAGCATCATTAAATAAACATATTAAAAATACTTACCATTTTAGTGCTTTTAGTACTGGCTTTGTAGATATTCTTGCAGCAGAGCAAACACCAGATAATGCAGGTTGGTTTCAAGGAACTGCAGATGCTGTAAGGCAATCTTTACGCCATATTTCAACTTTAGATTTTGATTATGTTTTAATACTAAGTGGTGATCAGTTGTATCAAATGAATTTTGCAAGAATGTTAGAATCACATCAAGCAAATAATTCTGATATTTCAATTGCAACAATTCCTGTTAATGGAAATGATGCAACAGAATTTGGAATTTTAAAAACTGATAAAAACAGCATGATAACTTCTTTCATTGAAAAACCAAGTAAAGAAGTTTTAAAAGATTGGGCAAGTGATACTGGTACTGAAATGTTAGAGCAAAAAAGACCCTATTTAGCTTCAATGGGAATTTACATTTTTAATAAATCTGTTTTAAACGATTTGCTATTAAACAAACATCCAGAAGCTACAGATTTTGGAAAAGAAATTATTCCAAGCTCAATAGATAATTTTAGAGTAAATAGTTTTCAGTATAATGGATATTGGACAGATATTGGAAATATTGCATCTTTCTATGAAGCCAATTTAGAACTCACATCAGACATACCAAATTTTAATTTGTTTGATAATTCAAACACAATTTATACTAGAGCAAGAATGTTACCACCAGCAAAAATTAGTGGCACAACATTAGAGAAAACTTTAATAGCTGAAGGTTCTATAATTAATGCAAGTAGATTAGATAAATGTGTGGTTGGCATTCGTTCAAGAATTGGACATGGTACTACAGTTAATAGCTGTTATATTATGGGTAATGATTACTATGAAACCTTAGATCAAATTGCTACTAACCAGTTAAACAATTTACCACTTATGGGTATTGGTGAAAGGTGTTTCATTAAAAATGCTATTATCGATAAAAACTGTAGAATTGGAAATGATGTTAGACTAAATGGTGGGCCTCATTTAGCAAATATGGATAATGAAATGTTTACTGTTAAAGAAGGTATCATTGTTGTGAAAAAAGGTGCAGTAATTCCAAATGGATACGTAATTTAGTTTAGAGTTATGAGTGATAAATTGTAAATGATTAACCACTTTCATCTACTAACTATGGTCAATGGACTATAAACTATAAACTAAGATCTAAACCTTTGTTTCATGCTCATTAAAAATCCAATAACTGTAATAATTATTCCAATCCATAAAATATTAATCATCGGAAATTCGTAAACTTTTAAGGTAACCAATTCTGTTACTTGCTTACTTTCTTTAATTGCAATTTCAAATTTATTTTTTTCAGGGTCTATGAGTTTATTAAAATTAATAACCAAAGATTGAGCAATTAATGTATCTGGAATCATAATAGG
>JAYVBS010000032.1:0-4462 GCA_043750315.1 Chitinophagaceae bacterium | reverse complement strand
TTAGAATACAATTTTTGATTTTACATTGATAATGAGTAGTTTTATTTTTAGATAGATTACTTGAATATTTTGAATTAAATTAATTAATGTTTATACCAGAATTCTTTCACCAACTTATTACAGGTTTACAACAAACAACTCCATTAGAATTTATTGCTGTAATAGCTGGCATTGCTAGTGTTTGGTATAGTAGAAAAGAAAATATTTTAGTTTACCCAATTGGTTTAATCAACACAAGTATTTATATATACTTAAGTGTAAAAGGAAATTTATTTGGTGAAGCCAGTGTAAATTTTTATTATACTATTATGAGTATTTATGGATGGATTTTATGGTCGAGAAAAACTGCCTCATTACACGAAAATGTTTTACATATTTCAAAAAGCAATAGAATTGAATGGATGCAACAATTGACATTTTTCTTAAGTTTTTACATCACTATTTTCTTTTGTTTAAGTTGGATTAAAAATGCATTTGCTCCAGAAGCCATTCCTTGGGCTGATGCATTTGCAAGTGCTACAGCATTTACAGGAATGTGGTTAATGGCAAAGAAAAAAGTAGAAAGCTGGTATTGGTGGATTGCTACTAATATAGCATCTATACCTTTATACTTTTTTAAAGGTTATGTGTTTACAAGTGTTCAATTTGTTGTATTTTTAATACTTGCAATTGCAGGTTTAATAGAATGGAGAAGAAGAGTTAAAATAAAGAATATTGAATAATCAACAAGGAATGATGAAGTGAGTTTAATGATGAAGTGTTAAATTAAGAAACTGAAGAATTGTAAAAAGAATAAGTTAATTTGTGGAGAGAAAATTTGATTTGGAAGATCGTTTAATTGACTTTGCCGTTGCAATAATTAAAGTTGCCGAAGCATTACCCAAAAGCTATGCTGGCAATCATTTAGCTGGGCAACTTACAAGAAGTGGAAGTTCGCCTGCATTAAATTATGGTGAAGCTCAAAGTGCCGAATCAAGAAATGATTTTATTCATAAAATGAAAGTGGCTTTAAAAGAATTAAGAGAAACAAATAATTGTTTAAAAATAATAATAAAACTAAATTGGATAAGTAATGATAACATTGTTTTAAAAGAATGTAATGAGTTAATTTCAATTTTTGTCAAAAGCATTGAAACGGCTAAAAAAAATAATGTAATTGCAAAAAAGTAATTCTAAATTCAAGCCACTTCATCATTCAAAATTCCTTGTTCATTATTCATAATTCGTAAAATGCTTATAAAAATCGTCATAATTGGCCCAGAAAGTACTGGAAAAAGCACTTTGTGCAACCAACTTGCAGTACATTACAAAACAAAATGGTGCCCAGAATATGCAAGAAATTATCTTGAAAGGAATGGAAAAATTTATACTTATGAAAACTTATTAGAAATTGCAAAAGGTCAACTTGAATTAGAAGATAAGTATGAATTAAAAGTCAAAAGTCAAAAGTTAAAAACAAACATCCAGCAAGAAACAAGAAACAAGAAACGAGAAACATCCAACATCCAACACCCAACATTATTCCTAGATACAGATATGATTGTGATGAAAGTTTGGTGTGAATTTGTTTTTGAAAAATGCCATGATTTTATAAATGAAGAAATTACTAAAAGAAAATACGATTTGTATCTGCTCTGTAATATAGATCTGCCTTGGATTAAAGACAATTTGAGAGAATACCCAGATGATAAGCCTCGGAAAGAACTTTTTAATATTTATCAATCAACTTTAGAAAATCAAAACACTCCTTGGCAATTAATAAGTGGAATTGGTGATATAAGATTGCAAAATGCAATTAAGGCTGTAGATGGTATTATGGATTATACCCAACCTCATTAAAAATTGTCATTGCATCTGTTTGCATCAATTGTAAAACAGATTTTTTAGGGTTTTCTTTCATCCATTTTTTTACAATTTGCCAACCTGTAAATTGTCCAATGTTTCCTGGTGCAGCTTCACTTAACTCCTGTGTTTTGGGTCCATCTGTAACATAAGGAGAAACTAAGGATGGCTCGCTTTCGAAAAATAAATTTCCGCCAACAAAAAATGCCCAAATATTTTTTTCGTTTTTAAAACATAACTCCAATTGTGTTTTAGTATAACCACTTTTTACAGAGTCTGCCGAATAAGGCAATAATACATCTAATAAATACATTCGTTTTCCTTCTTCAATAATTCTTTCTGCTAATGGCCTGCCACTACTTTTATTTGGAAACAATTCTTCAATTATATTTTTAACACAGTTTGTAGCAATATATTTCTCTTCAAATTTTCTGGTTTTGTAACTTGGGTAAGTCTGTGTAATATAACCCAATTGATATGCAGGATAATTTTTACCTAAATATCCTTGCAAGCCAACAGCAAAGTTATGGTCACTTGTAATGGCTGAACCAACACCATCAATTGGACCAATAAATGTGTAGATTTTTGTAGGAGTTTGATAATTAGGAAAATAATATTTAGTGAGTTGTAAGGCCTGTTTTAATTCTTTTTCAACAGAACTTAAAGATGTAAATTGTTTTGATGCATCAAGAAAAACTTTTCTATAAAGACTATCTTTTAAAAAATATTTTACCTGAGATAAAATAGAATCTTGTGGTGGGGTTAACCCCAAAATACTGTATAAATAATCTGGCAAAAAATTGGGATATTTTTTATTGATATTATCTAAAGATGTTGATAATTGCAGTGTGTCGAGTTTAAAAAAATCTTCTTCAAATCTTTCAGTTTTAATGTCAACTTTTATATGAGATACATCTGGTACATTTTTTTTGTTACCACAACTATTTATCAGCACAAAGCCAAAAATTAAAACCCAATATTTTTTTATCATCATCTTACAAAACTATAAATAGCAGTTTTAATAAAATGGTAATTTTTTAACAATACTTTTCTAATCGAATTACCTTTGCATCAACATCAAATACAATATATTTAATTAATGAAAATTTTTCTTGCTCAACAGAATTATCATATTGGCAATTTCGAATACAATACATCTAAAATTATTGCAGCAATAGAAGTTGCAAAAACTAATAGAGCAGATTTAATTGTATTCAGTGAAATGTGTGTGTGTGGTTATCCTGCAAGAGATTTTGTAGAGTTTGATGATTTTATTAATAAATGTTATGAAGCTATAGATATTATTAAAGAGCATTCAGAGAATATTGGAGTTATTATAGGTTCACCCTCTCGAAATTCTAATTTAAAAGGCAAAGATCTGTTTAATGCTGCTTTTTTTCTTTTCAACAAAAACATCATTGCAGAAATTCATAAAACGCTTTTACCAAATTATGATGTGTTTGATGAATACAGATATTTTGAACCTGCATACGATTGGAATGTTGTAGAATTTAAAGGAAAGAAAATTGCAGTAACCATTTGTGAAGACATTTGGAATTTAGGCGATAATCCTTTGTATAGAATTTGCCCAATGGATGAATTGATGAAACAAAAGCCCGATGTTATGATTAACATTTCAGCTTCTCCATTCGACTATACACATGTTGCTGATAGAAAAGCTATCATTAAAGCCAATGTGTTGAAATATAAAATTCCAATGATTTACTGTAATGCTATTGGAAGCCAAACAGAAATTGTATTTGATGGGGCAAGTTTGGTGTTCGATAAGCATGCTAATTTATGTAAGTCATTACCAATATTTCAGGAAGTAATTGATTTTGTAGAATTGAATGATGACGGCACTTTCAATAATAAAATTATAGAAAGCTCGGAGAATATTTTTGATAAAGAATTAGACCCTGATACTTTAATTGAAAGACTAAACATTAATGAAATTTATGAAGCACTTATTTTAGGAATTAAAGATTACTTTACTAAAATGGGATTTGCAAAAGCCATCATTGGAAGTAGTGGAGGTGTGGATAGTGCTGTTACTTTGGCTTTAGCTTGTGCTGCTTTAGGTAATGAAAATGTTAGAGCAGTTTTAATGCCATCACCCTATTCATCTAGTCACAGTGTTGCAGATGCTGTACAATTAAGTGAAAACTTAAACAACCCTTACGATTTTATTAAAATTGATGATGTTTATGAAAGCATTCTTTTAACACTTGAGCCCTTATTTCATGATTTGCCTTTTGGTTTAGCAGAAGAAAATGTACAAAGTAGAACAAGAGGTAATTTGTTGATGGCTATTGCAAATAAATTTGGTTACATACTTTTAAATACATCCAACAAAAGTGAATTAGCAACAGGCTATGGAACTTTGTATGGTGATATGGCTGGGGGTTTAGGCGTTTTAGGAGATTGCTATAAACTTCAAATTTATGAATTAGCAAAATACATAAATAGAACAACAGAAATTATTCCTTTAAACATTATTTCAAAAGCTCCAAGTGCAGAGTTAAGACCAGATCAAAAAGACAGTGATAGTTTGCCAGATTATGAAATTTTAGATAAAATTCTATATCAATATATTGAAAAAAGAAAAGGACCAAATGAA
>JAYVBS010000031.1:0-4507 GCA_043750315.1 Chitinophagaceae bacterium | reverse complement strand
AAAGAACAACAAGAGTATGATACTGCTAGATCAGAATGGTTGTTGGAATACCAATATAAGTTGATACGATTTACAAATGATGAAGTGCTTAATCAAATGCAAAATGTTTTACAAACGGTGAGTGAAGCATTAGAGACCTCATCCCAGCCCTTCTCCAAAGGAGAAGGGCTTGATGATAAAGCAATATCTTTTTCAATAGGTAAAGATGTAACTCCCCTCTCCCAAAGGAGAGGGGTTGGGGGTGAGGTCAAACGAGAAACCTCTACCATGCCTGGTTATGCAGGTAGTAGTTGGTATTTTTTACGTTATATGGATCCTCATAATTCCAAGGAATTTGTAAGTAAAAAAGCTGCTGATTATTGGAATGCAGTTGATTTATATGTTGGAGGAACCGAACATGCAGTTGGTCATTTGTTGTACAGCAGAATGTGGACCAAAGTATTATTCGATTTGGGTTACATAGGTTTTGAAGAACCATTTAAGAAGTTGTTGAATCAAGGGATGATACAAGGTAGTAGTAGGTTTGTTTATCATTTAGAGTTTACAGGTGAAATAAATGAAGACGGAAATTTGAAACAATATATTTCTGAGCCTTTTTGTGTTTCCTTTGATTTGATTCATGATTATGTAGATGGAGGTAATTTAAGTGTAAAAGAATTATTCAAAAGACTCTCGATATACAATTCAAAAATTCAAGAAATTCCAAATCTTGTTGATATTTCTGGAACAAATATTAGACACTCAAGAATTCCTATAGAATGTGTTGATGGTCTTATCTTATATATTGAACTACTTAAAGAAAAAAGAAAAGAATTTAGAGGTGTTGAATTTTTATTTGATAATAAAGTTGGGTTCATATGTAAGTCAGAAGTAGAAAAAATGTCTAAGTCTAAATTCAATGTTGAGAATCCTGATGATTTGTGTGAAAAATATGGTGCCGATACTTTTAGAATGTACGAAATGTTTTTAGGTCCAATTGAACAAAGCAAACCATGGGATACAAAAGGTATAGAAGGCGTTCATCGTTTCATAAAAAAATTATGGCGTTTGTTTTATTTGGATACTACAAATCCCTCTCCTTTGGAGAGGGGCAGGGGTGAGGTCTTATGGAACAATGAAAAACCCACAGCAGAAGAATTAAAAATCTTACATAAAACCATCAAAAAAATTGAAGAAGATACAGAACGATTTTCATTCAATACAGCAGTGAGTGCTTTTATGGTTGCTGTAAATGAATTGGCAGATTTAAAATGTTATAAAAAAGAAATACTTGAGCAAATTTTAATTCTTTTAACTCCTTATGCTCCTCATATTGCAGAAGAGTTATGGCATGCTTTAGAAAATGAATCAACAATTTTAGATGCAAATTTTCCAACATTCAATCCTGCATATTTAGTAGAAAGTGAAAAAGAATATCCAATAAGTATTAATGGAAAATTAAGAGCTACCATGAGTTTTCCAATTGATGCTAATCAACAAGATATTGAACCCATAGTTTTAGCCAATGAGATAGTTCAAAAATGGTTAGAAGGAAACCCTCCTAAAAAAATCATTTTCGTAAAAGGCAAAATGATTAATATAGTTGTTTAGGATTTCTTTTTAATTAAACTATCAATAGGATGATGAGCTTTCATAGAATCCATAGCTGATTGTGCCCATGAAGTAATCATTACCCTTTCATCACTTGTTAAATTTGCATCTTTATGAATAAAAGTATAAGATGATAATGGCATGTGCTCTTCTTTTACCATCTCAATAACTTCTTCTAATTTGTGATATTGTTTTCTTAAATTATATGTTGCAAATTCATCAAAGTTTAAATGTTTTTTTCCATCATTAATATGACTGGTTAACCAATAATTAACTGGTTGAATATAACTGTACCAAGGATAATTAGTGTTGTTACTATGGCAATCGTAACAAGCTTTTTTAAAAACTGTATTAACATTATTAGGTACTGTTACAACAGTTGAAATCAAATGAGTTGCAATCATAGGGTTGTTGTTTTTTGCAGGACGAATAAATTGTATAGCTATAAAACATACAAATAAAAAAATATAAACTTTTTTCATTAATTAGGGGTTGTGTTGAAGAATATTTTTTATAGATTGTTGATGATGGTTTACATGGTGTATAGTAAAAAATAACATTTCTCTTAATGTTATTTTTCCTAATAAAGGATGTGGCAAAAGATAAATATCTAAATCTTTTTCATCTAATTTTAAAGTTAAAAAACAAAGTTTTTCAACTGTATTTTTTATTTTGCCAATGATTATTTCTTTTTGCTCAAAAGGAACAAATTTTGGTATAAATCTTTTCGTGGCTTTTCCACCTAATGCTAATTTTTGATTGTATTTATTTACAAGCTCTTCATAATTTTTACTTTTTCTGTTATTGGTACTAAAGACTAATTTTAAAAGAAACATAGGAAGTTTCAATGCCAACACAACAGGATTTACACTTTTAAAAATATGTTCAGCTTGTTGACCTGGAGTCCATTTTTCTCCAACAACTTTTTCGAAATTTTCTTTATTCAAACTTTCAATTATCTGAATAAAATTTTGATGATTGTTTTGTAAATGTTGTACTATCTCTTGTTTATTCATCAACTAAAATTTTACCTGTCATTTCTTTTGGAATATCAATATTCATAATTGTAAGAATTGTAGGAGCTAGGTCTCCCAACTTTCCATCTTTCAATTTACCATTATAGTCATTGCTAATTAAAAATAATGGCACCAAATTTAAGGAGTGTTGTGTATTCGGACTACCATCTTGATTAATCATATAATCTGCATTACCATGATCTGCAGTTAAAAGAATAGTATAATCTTGTTTTAATGCAGCATTAACCACTCTTTCAACACAGTTGTCTACTGTTTCAACAGCTTTTACAACAGCTTCAAAAACTCCTGTATGGCCTACCATATCTGCATTTGCAAAATTTAAACAAATAAAATCTGAGGTTCCTTTTTCAATTTCTGGAACAAGTGCATCTGTAATTTCAATAGCACTCATTTCTGGTTGTAAATCATAAGTTGCCACTTTTGGAGAAGGCACAATCATTCTTTTTTCTCCATCAAAAACTGTTTCTCTTCCTCCACTAAAAAAGAAAGTCACATGAGGATATTTTTCTGTTTCAGCAATTCTTATTTGTGATTTATTGTGTTTAGCTAAAACCTCACCTAAAGTATTGTTCAAATTGTCATTATCGAACATCACATGAACATTTTTATAAGTAGCATCATATTCAGTTAATGTAGTGTAATGAAGATTTAATTTATGCATATTAAATTCCTGAAAGTCTTGCTGAGTAAGAACTTGAGTAATTTCTCTGCAACGATCAGTTCTGAAATTAAAACAAATAACAGAATCATTATTTTGAATTTTGAATTTTGAATTTTGAATTTTATTATTTATAATGGGTTTAATAAATTCATCAGTAACTCCATTGGCATAAGATTGTTCAACAGATTTTAATATGTCACCACTTTGTTCTCCAACACCATTTACCATGGCATCATAAGCTAGTTTAATTCTCTCCCAACGTTTATCTCTATCCATTGCATAATATCTGCCTGTAACTGTAGCAATTGTTCCAACATTATTATTTAAATGTTCTTGTAAATCTTTTAAAAACCCTAATCCACTTTTAGGATCACAATCTCTACCATCTGTAAATGCATGAACAAAAACATCTTTTAAATCATGAGCTTTACAAACATCAATAATAGCTTTTAGATGATTGATATGAGAATGCACACCACCATCACTTACTAAACCAATTAAATGAAGCGATTTGTTATTTGCTTTTGCATATTCAATGGATTCAAGTAATTCTTTATTTTTCTCAAACTCTCCAGATTTTATTGCAACATTTATTCTTTGTAATTCTTGGTAAACAATTCTTCCAGCTCCTAAGTTTAAATGTCCTACTTCACTATTACCCATTTGTCCATCTGGCAAACCAACAGCTTCGCCACAAGTTACTAAAGTGCTATGAGGATATTTATGGTACAATGATTTTACAAAAGGAACATTGGCATTTTGAATGGCATCTGCTTGAACATTTTTTCCTAAACCCCAGCCATCCATAATAATTAAAATAACTTTCTTACTCATTTTGTAAAAATAACTGATTATTATCTGATTGTAAAAATCACTCAACTCTTTATTAATAATTATATTTTTGCAACCCAAATTAGAAATCATGAGTAAAGTGCAAATTGGATTGGTTCAGATGAGTTGTGTTGCAGATGTAAACACTAATGTTCAAAAAGCAATTGAACAAATTAAAGTAGCTGCTGATAAAGGAGCTCAAATTGTTTGTTTGCAAGAATTGTTTACTTCTTTGTATTTCTGTGATGTTGAAGCTTACGAAAATTTTAATTTGGCAGAAAGTATTCCTGGTAACACAACAAATACTTTGTGTGATCTTGCCAAAGAAAAAGGAGTGGTGATTATTGCTTCATTGTTTGAAAAAAGAACATCTGGAATTTATCATAAC
>JAYVBS010000030.1:0-4589 GCA_043750315.1 Chitinophagaceae bacterium | reverse complement strand
TTTCTAAACAAGTAAAAGCGGAGGTATAAGATGGCAAGAAATGAAATAAAATATTTAACCGCAATTAAACAAGAAAATCCTAAAAAGAAATTCTGTCGGTTTAAAAAGTACGGTATCAAGTATGTTGATTACAAAGACATCGATTTTTTAAGAAAATTTGTTAACGAACAAGGTAAATTATTACCTCGTCGTTTAAGTGGAAATTCTTTAAAATATCAACGTAAGGTGAGTGATGCAGTTAAAAAAGCTCGTCAAATGGCTTTAATGCCTTTCGTAACAGATTTATACAAATAGAAAATTTAGTAACCTTCCCTAATTCCATTTACTTGGAAGACAGTCACAATCTTAGATTGGGCTTTGGGGACTAAAAAACAAAATAATGGACGTAATATTAATTCAAGAATTAGACAACCTAGGTGGAAAAAACGAAGTAGTTAAAGTAAGAAATGGCTATGCACGTAACTATCTTATTCCACAAAAATTTGCAGTAGAAGCTAGTCCTTCAAATCTTGCACAATTAAAAGAAAGATTAAAAGTACAAGGTAAAAAAGAAGCTGCAATGTTGGCTCAAATTACAAATGTATTAGCAGTATTAAAAGAATCACCTGTAAAGGTTGGTGCTAAAACTGGTACAAGTGGTAAAATATTTGGTAGCGTAACTTCATTACAAATTGCTCGTGCAATTCGTGATCAAAAAGGATACGAAATTGATCGCAAAAGAATTTCAATTGTTGATGAAGTAAAAGAATTGGGTTCTTATAAAGCATCAATCGATTTTGGTAATGGTAATGTTACTGAAATTGATTTTGAAGTGATTGGCGAATAAAACATATTTATTTATGAAGAACCCCGCTGAATTGCGGGGTTTTTTATTGTAACTTTTTTGAAATGATAATTATAGATAATAAACTAATTAGTGATGAGGTTATTGAAGAACAATTTGTTTGCGATTTAGCCAAATGTAAAGGTGCTTGTTGCGAAGATGGAGATGCTGGTGCTCCTTTAAATGATGAAGAATTAGATGAGATTGTAAATAATTATGATATTATAAAAAATTACATGACTGAAGAAGGAAAAGCAGTCATTGAGAAAAATGGTAAATATGTGTATGACAAAACTTTTGGTTGGGTAACACCAACTATTAATAATGCTATTTGTGCTTATGGTATTCGTGATGCTAAAGGAACAATTATGTGTGCTATTGAACAAGCATATTTAGAAGAAAAAATAACTTGGAAAAAACCTATTAGCTGTCATTTATTTCCCATCAAAATTACTAAAAGTAAGCAAGACCCAGATTTAGAATTTGTGAATTACGAACCTCGTGAAGACCTATGTGCTGCAGCTTGTAGCTTAGGTAAAAAATTAAAAGTGCCAGCTTATGTTTTTTTAAAAGATGCTATTATTCGAAAATATGGACAAGAATTTTATGATACTTTAGCTGCTACTGCTCGTAGAAATGAATTGTAAAAATTCTTGAAAAATTTTCTTCCAATCTTTCCATTTTTTTTGTTCTGTTAGAAAATGATTGTGCATAATAAAAATAAAATCACCATTTACAGACTTAGTAATTTCAAAATATTTTTCCATTTCTTGTAAAGCTTTTTTTGATGAAAGATTTTGTTCAAAAATGGAGTTAGAATCCATATAACAAAAAGGATGCAAGCGTAATGCTGATTCGGTTTCATTTTCTAGATTGTACCAATAATAAGGATAAGTATACGAGGCTCTAAAACCATTATGTGTTCCATATCCTAATGTGTAATCTTCAAGTATGCCATGTTGCAAAATACTTTTATAAGTAAATGGAAACTTTAGTTGTAAATAATGTTGACGTGAATTTGGTATTGATTTATTTGTAATGGTTTTTAATATCTTAATTTCATCAATTAATTTTTCTTCAGAGAAATTACTTTGAAACGAAGGATGAATTCCAATTGAATATCTATTTGCAAGTTGTTGAATTAAATGTTTTACTTCTTTTTTTTCTGGTGAAGGGTTTTTATCTTTCTTACCCCTTTTTTCTGAAACAAGGAAAAAATAGATTGGGTTTAAATCATATTTTTCTATTAATTCATTCAACCAAGAAAAATTTTGATTGGGATCTTTTCTATAGTCAAATAAAACTTGTAATCGAAGTTTAAAAGTTCCTCTTTTTAAAATTAAATCTTTTAGTAGACCACCAAATTGAATATACCAAGGGTGATGTTTATAAGCAAAAGAAATATCTACATCAAAAGTTGGAATTACTTTAAACTGATTTTTTCTAGCATCAATTTTAAATTTTTTTTCAATCTCTATTAACCAAAAATTAATTAATGGCTGTTGCAGAAAATTCTCTTTCCAAGCTAAACTATTTTCATGATGAAAATTTCCATGCAGATCTTTTTTAAAATCTGTTAAATATTCTTCATATCTACTCAATAAATAAAAACTAGCTGCAAAAACATCAAATGGTATATCACCTTCCGTTTTGTAAAATGCTTTATAATCTTTCCAAGAAAAACATTCGATATGTTGATTTGAAATTGTTTTTTCAAAAAGTAAATTAACTGGCTTTATCCTTACATCTGATGATAGTATATTATTTGTTGAATAATTGATTTTTTTTCCATCAAATCCGATGAAAGTATTGATATCATTAGTAATTACTATATCATCACCAAATAATGTTGTTGCAATATATTGCAAACGGTTTGTGATATATTCAGTATAGATGATTAACATGAAAACATTTAATGTTGACTAAAATAATTTAATTCAGTACTTAAATCTATAAAGGAATATTGATCTTGAAGTTGTTTTGTTTTAGTATAATAGTTTGCTAAAAAAGTTTTGTGTTGATTACTTTTTGCATTGAAAGGTTTGTGTTGAAATGCTGTTTGAATTTCTGCAATTTCTTCCATCAATTTTTTAGTGTCATCATTCATGCAAGCATCAACAAACTTTTCCCAAACATATTGTGTTGCATAATAATTCGGATGTACTAAATCTTCTGCATAAAAACGATAATCTCTTAAATCATCAATCACTAATTCATATGCTGGAAAATAATTGAGCTTTGGCAACCTTTCAATGAGTTCATGAACAGCTTGAATTAAAACAGCCTTACTTCTATTATTGTTAATATGACCTTCACGTAAATGACGGACAGGGCTTATAGTAAAAATGATTTTGATGTTAGGATTAAATGCTCCTAACTTATCTAACATAGTTGCTAAAACTAAAATAGCTTGATCTACTCCTAACAAACGTTTCTCGAACCAATCGTTAGGGGCTTTATGATTATTAGCAGCTACAGTTCCTTTTGTTGCATTTAAAGCTTTTTCTGTTAAAGTATAAATCCATGCAGAACCTAATGTTATTAAAATAAAATCTGCTTTTTTTAGAAAAGCATTGGCTTCTTTATTAGTTGTATTTATTTTGTTCAAAGCTTCTTCAATACTAGTTCCTGAGAATCTGCTATGGTGTTGCCAACTATGAAAGCCTTCATTCAATTCAAACAAATCATTCTCTGTATAAATTTTATTTTCTATTACATTGATAATGGCTTCACTAACACTAACTGGATTAAATAAAATGCCATTCGGATTTTCAAAAACTTCAAACTTATGTTTATTTAATTTTTCTCCAATATTTTCTGTAAAACAAGAGCCCACCAACATTAATTTGGTTTGATGAGTAATGGTTGGTTCAAGTTTTTTTATTTCTAATTCTGTTCTAAATTTCATTTAGTAAAAATTTCATTTGCTATAGTTAAAGATTTTACTAAAGCATCTTTATTTAATTTAGGCAAAATATTATGTTCTTCAAAATATGCAATCATTTTAACAGAATCCATATTGCCTACTAAATCATCTTGTGCCATAGGGCAACCACCAATACCATTTAAGGCTCCATCAAATCTCTTACAACCATTATTCACAGATGCTTCTAGCTTTCCTTTCCAATTCAATTGTGTAGAATGTAAATGAACTCCAAAATTAATTGTTGGATATTTTGGGATTAAAGTTTTTAAAGCAAATTCAATTTGTTTTGGTGTACAAACACCAACTGTGTCTGCCAAAGAAATAATTTCAATTTCTCTTTTGGCCATTTCATCAGCCCACGATAATAGTAAATTTTGATTGTATTCATCTTTATATGGATTTCCAAAAGCCATGCTTAAATAAACAACTAACGTCTTTTTATTTTTAATACATAGTTCTTGTATTTCATCAATTCTTTCTGAACTTTCTTTTTGTGTACTATTTGTATTTCTTTCTTGAAAAGTAGGCGAAATTGAAAATGGAAAACCTAAATAGTTAATCTCATCAAAAAGAATAGCATCTTCTGCACCTCTTGTATTTGCTACAATTGCAAGCAGTTTTGTTGATGTTTTACTTAAATCTAATCCTTTCAATACATCTTTTGTATCTGCCATTTGAGGAATAGCTTTTGGAGAAACGAAACTTCCAAAATCTAAAGTATCAAAACCTACTTCTAGTAATGAATTAATATATTCAATTTTCTTTTCGGTTGTAATAAAATGGTGCCAACCTTGCATGGCATCTCTTGGGCATTCAACTAATTGTATCTGTTGTTTTTGA